>JAUVIT010000100.1 GCA_030592605.1 Bacteroidota bacterium | reverse complement strand
GGGAACCAGGTAATTCAGAAGCCTGAAAAATCTTTTCATATCTACAGTCCGGTATAATTCCAGGGTGTAATTTTGTACAGCTCCTCTTTAACCTCCTGGCTGATATTCAGGTTTTCAATAAACTTCTGGATGGTATCACCGGTCACCGCCTCATTGGTGCGGGTCAGTTCCAGTAGTGCTTCATAAGGTTTGGGATACTCCTCCCGCCTGAGAATGGACTGGATCGCCTCGCCCACAACGGCCCAATTCCTCTCCAGATCGGCCCGAATAGCAGTTTCGTTTACAATTAGTTTCCCCAGACCCTTAATCATCGATTGCATGGCAATCAGGCTATGTCCCAAGGGTACACCCAGATTGCGAAGAACAGTAGAATCGGTAAGATCGCGTTGCAACCTTGAGACCGGAAGTTTGGCAGCCAGGTGCGAGAAAATAGCATTGGCCATCCCCAGGTTCCCTTCAGCGTTCTCAAAATCGATGGGATTCACCTTGTGAGGCATGGCTGAGGAGCCTATCTCTCCCTTAACGATCTTCTGCTTGAAATAATCGATGGAAATATAGGTCCAGATATCCCGGGCCAGATCCAGTACGATGGTGTTGATCCGCTCAAAGGCATGAAACATGGCACTCAGGTTATCATAGTGCTCAATCTGGGTGGTGGGCCATGAGCGCTTCAGGCCCAATACCTCGCCCACGAAATTCTCACCAAAACTGAACCAGTCAATCTCCGGATAAGTGACCACATGGGCATTCATATTCCCGGTGGCACCTCCGAACTTGGCGGGGACAGGGATCTCTTCCAGCTGCTCCAGCTGAACATCCAGCCGCTCAATAAAAACCCGAATCTCTTTGCCTAGTCTTGTGGGAGATGCAGGCTGACCGTGGGTACGGGCCAGCATGGGTATCTGATCCCATTCAGTGGCCAGTTTCTCCAGCTCCTGGGTCAGCTGATCCAGCACTGGATAATAGGCGGTCTGCATGGCATCTTTCAGCGAGAGTGGGGTGGCTGTGTTATTGATGTCCTGGGATGTAAGCCCAAAATGAATAAACTCCTTATAAGAACCGAGTCCCGCTTTCTCAAACTGCTCCTTCACAAAATATTCCACCGCTTTCACATCGTGATTGGTCACCTTCTCAATATCCTTCACCTTCTCTGCATCCTCCATTGAAAAACCGGAATAAATAAGTCTCAGCTTCTCCTGCTGTTTCGAACTAACATCCGATAAGCCCGGGATTCCTGCTTTGCAGAGCGCAATAAAATACTCCACCTCTACCATAACCCGGTACCTGATTAAGCCGAACTCCGAAAAATAATTGGATAGCGCCTCTGTTTTTGACCCGTAGCGGCCATCCACAGGTGATATGGCTGATAGTCTATTTAATTCCATTCAGATCGTGTTTTGAATATGCCCACAAATTTAGCAGAAAATATTCTTACTTTTGAAGTTATATACAGTTCATTATGAAGCAAGCAACATATACGGTTCTCGCAGCTCTGCTGGTTATGCTACTTAGCAGCCAGGTGCTGGCTCCAGATACTCTTGTTTCCGACTCGGTATCCGGAAGCAAGACCCTGATCTACACCTTTGCCATCAAGGACAATATTGCTGCGCCTACCTGGCGCATTACACAGGAGGCTTTTGAGGAAGCCCTGGCCCTTGAGGCCGATGCAGTGATTCTGCACCTGAACACCTATGGAGGCGAAGTAAGCGCTGCAGACTCCATCCGGACAAAAATTCTGAATGCCCCCATGCCTGTCTATGTATTTATCGATGATAATGCAGCTTCAGCAGGTGCCCTGATTGCCATCGCCTGTGACAGTATTTATATGAAACCCGGTGGAAAGATCGGAGCGGCCACGGTGGTCAACCAGACCGGCGAACAGGTACCTGACAAATACCAGTCCTACATGAGAGCCACCATGAGAGCTACAGCTGAAGCTCATGGAAAGGACACTCTGGTCTCAGGTTCAGATACCATCTACGCCTGGCATCGCGATCCTGCCATTGCTGAGGCCATGGTCGACCCGAAACTTTATGTGGAGGGAGTCAGCGATACCGGCCAGGTGCTGACTTTTACAGCATCAGAGGCTATAGCCAATGGTTATTGTGAGGGGACTGTAGTATCCATGGAGGAGGTGATCGCCAGACTCGGTTTTAATGAGTACGAACTGAGTTCCTACAATCCTACCGCTCTCGACAAGATGATTGGTTTGCTGATCAACCCCATGGTCAGTGGCATACTGATCATGATAATCATTGGTGGTATTTATTTCGAACTGCAATCGCCCGGAATCGGCTTCGCCCTGGGAGCCTCCATTGTAGCCGCCATGCTCTATTTTGCACCTCTCTACCTGGAAGGCATGGCAGAAAACTGGGAGCTGATCCTCTTTATTGTGGGTATTATTCTGATCATGGTGGAGATTTTTGCCATCCCCGGATTCGGCGTGGCCGGAGTTGCAGGAATTATTGCTGTGATTACCGGGCTCACCCTGAGCCTGGTGGACAATGTGGTATTTGAGAATCCAGAGTTTACAGGGGAAGGCCTGGGAATATTAATGAAATCATTAAGTCTGGTTCTTGTTGCGACGCTGATGGGGATTATCTTCTCTCTCTGGGCCACCCGGAAACTACTTACTACCACCGCCTTCGGCAATCTGTCTTTAAAAAGTGAACAGCTCACCGAAGAGGGCTTTATTGGAGTGGAAACCGAACAGCAAAGCTTGATTGGGGAATTAGGAGTGGCTCATACGGTACTCAGGCCCTCGGGTCGTGTAATGATACAGGATAAGCTCTATGATGCTATGTCGGAATATGGTTTTATTGAAAAGGGTGAAGCCATCAGGGTGAACCGTTATGAAACCGGTCAGGTCTATGTGGTAAAAGCCTAAGCTAAAATGATCATCCGTGATTACCGGCCCGGTGATTTCCCACAGATAGAGGCCCTTTGGCAAGAGACCGGGGTCTACAGGTCTGAACGTGGCGATAGCCCCGAAGTTATCCTACAATGCAATGCCCAGGGAGGAAAATTTCTGGTCCTGGAGGATGAAACAAAAAATAAGATCCATGGCACCTCCTGGCTTACCTGGGACGGAAGACGGCTTATGATGCAGTATTTTGCAGTTCTTCCCTCCCTACAGGGCTTTGGCTACGGCCGGAAACTGGCCATTGAATCCATGGCCTATGCCAGGGATAAGGGGGCTTCTATTAAGCTTGAGGTACACCACGATAACATCCCGGCCATCGAACTATATCGCAGCCTGGGATTTAAAATACTTGAAGGTTATGAAGTATATTTGGTCTATCATGATGTATAAGATTTACCTCTTACTCTTTCTGGTACTCCCCCTGCCCCTGTCAGCTCAATCAAATCCCTGGATATCATGGGATGCCGATGTGGTCAGAACCTTGAATACCGCAACAGACATTGAATACCTCAATGAGGAGGAGAAGAAGGTGATCCTGTTTATAAATATGGCAAGGCATGACGGTCCGCTTTTTGCTGAAACTTTCCTGACTGCATATATGCAGGAGAATCAGCTGGGAAAAAACAGCTATACCAAGTCACTCCACAGAGATCTGAAAAAAACCAACAAGCTGGTAGCACTGATACCGGAGCAGGATCTGACCGCTGTTGCTCAGGGTCACGCTCTGAAGTCAGGAGAAAAAGGAACCACCGGCCACAGCGGTTTCAAAAAGCGTTTTGAGCCGCTGATGGGAAACCCTTACAGCCATGTGGGGGAAAACTGCTCCTATGGTTATGAGCAAGCCATCGATATTGTAATCTCCCTTCTGATCGATGAAGGGGTGAAGGAACTGGGGCACCGCCACAATATACTGGCACCCGACTTCAACTCCATTGGTATTGCGATCAGACCGCACAAAACTTATCGGACCAATTGTGTCATGGACTTTGGCTCAAGGGACCGCAGCGCATTGAACGAGCTGCCCTACTGATCAGGCAATAGCTTTTGCTGTCTCTTAAAGGCAAGCATCGATAGTCCGAAAAGCAACAATAGTACCGCATAGGTCCACATGGGGATCTTAAAAGATGAACCACTGGCATAGGAGTGCATTCCTCCCAGGAAGTAGTTAACCCCGAAATAGGTCATCATCACAGAACTGTAGCTGATAAAGCTGGCCAGGTTAAATGCAAAGCTCCCCCTTAATCCGGGAATTCTATGCATATGAGTAACAAAGGCATAAACCAGGACCGTGATCAGGGCCCAGGTCTCCTTGGGATCCCATCCCCAGTATCGTCCCCATGATTCATTGGCCCAGACACCACCCAGGAATACTCCGGCAGTCATAAAGTACAAGCCTACAATCAGGGTCAGATGATTCACATTGGTAAGCTGTAGGATCACCTCTTCCATCCTTGTTTTATTGGCAGGAGTAAGAACTGCATAGAGTACAATATTCAAAAGTCCCATGATGGATGCCAGTCCGAGGAATCCGTAACCTGCCATGATCACTGCCACATGGATGGTGAGCCATGGAGACTTAAGTACGGGAACCAGATTGGTTATTTCCGGGTTCATATTGCTCATTCCGGCTACCATCAAGGAGAGCGCCGCAAGTATGGCTGTAAGGGCCAATGCATAACCGGATCGCTTCACGAAAATTAATCCGGCAAGCAGGGTTACCCAGGCGACAAAGATCATCGACTCGTAGCCATTGCTCATGGGAGCATGTCCGCTTATGTACCATCTTACTGCCAGGGCCCCCGTATGGATCACAAGTGCCACCACCAGGTGGATCACTCCAACTTTGAAGAGGTAAGTATATAGTTTGCGTGGTCTGAAAACCACCATAAAGGACAGCACCATCATGATGATCCCGAATATTCCATAAAACTTTGCCAGCTTTGGAAACAGATTGAGCCTGTTGTACATAATCTCCATCCTCTGTTTGGACTCGGAAGGGAGCAGCTCATATGAAAACTGATTTTCATGCAGCTGATCAACATAGATGCCGGCAGCTCTATAATCTCCCATTTGAAGAGCACTGATATAATGGAGAAACACATTTGACATGCTATCTTCTTTGTCGGTCATCTGGCCCATCATGGCTTCACTTACGGATGCCCATTTATGGTTTTCAGCCCCCTGATCGGGGAATATGCGGATCAGTCCGCCCGACTGCACCAGGTAGAAGGCATTTAAACGGTCATCAAGCTTTATAACCTCCCTGTCCAGTTCAGTCTGCATGGTGACCTGTTTGGCATAGGCTTCATTAACCAGGTTAGTAAGCAGGTAGCTCCCTGTTGAATCCATCATATCATTAAAACTGACCAAAGCCCCCCTGTAACCAGTCAGACGGTGCAGTTCTGCATGTTTCACCTTAAACAAATCTTTGCGCTGCCACACTTCGGGATAAAGGATCATTCCCAGGAGAACCTGGTCGGAGCTGTAGCTTTCATAATGAGCATGTTTGGTAATCTTCCTGACCACTTCATTGGATAGAGTGTTCATAGGCTCAAAACGACCACCCTTGTCCTGAACCCACAAATGTCCAAAATCCTTGGCCGCATCCTTTGGAGGAACCTCCTGGGAAAAAAGGGAGAGGCTTCCACCCAGTAATAGCATGATCAGCGCAATGGTTCGTGCCACAGGAGCTGATTTTCTGGCAATCATGGCAAAGCGGGTTCCTGGAACAAATAGTGCCACTATCATTCCGGCAATTAGTACCAGGTAACCCAGATAGGTCACAAATGTACCAGTACGGTCCCTGTTCACCGAGAGGATGGTTCCAAGCTCATCCTTGTCATAGGAAGCCTGGTAGAATCTGTATCCCCTGTGCTTTAAAACGTTATTCATAAATATCCTACGGTCTTCCTGGATTCCCATCTCCGGATCCTGGAGGACCACATCGCTGGCAAAGGAAGAGGGACTATTAGAGCCGGGGTAGCGCTCCACCTCAAAATTTTTAAGGAAAAGTGAAAATGGCACCAGAATCTCCCTGGAACCATAAGTGATGGTATAAGAAAGATTACCCATACTCCCCTTAACCGGCCTGCCGGCCAATCTCGCCAGTCCGGGTACAAAGACCTCGCTTACCATCCCCATATATTTTAGCTCAAGCTTTACTGCACCCAGATGCGAACCCATTTGTCCGGCCGGAGCCCTTACAATCTGCTTCCTGGCAGATGGCATATATGTCTGCAGGGCCATGCGCATGTTTCCCATGTCATACAATGTATTTTCCCTGATGGGGACTGTTTCCCCGGCAGCAAATTCCTCACCTCCGGCGCCACCCATCTGCATCACAGTAACTTCAAAGGGAGCAGTCATCAAGATCATCTCGCCCTGAGCATAGAAATTGATCATTGCCGAAGCATCCTCCAGATTGAATCCTATGGTCATGCCATTTACATCCTGAGTGCTTCCTGATGGAATTCCAACGGTGGTCTGACGCTCGCTTACCAGCATCAATTGAATATAGGGCTCTCCTCCCGGAGTAGCTACATATTGCTCTATGGCACTGCTCAGATATTCCTTAGACAGGATCTTTACCTTTTCTCCTCCCACATGGGTACTCATGCGATAATCCTTTTGGGTCAGGTCGGTGAGCATCACTTTCCTGGAACTAGTGGAGGTCTCCCCATTGGCTTCCAGTACCACATCGATATAAGCGTTGTTGCTTAGCATAACATTGGAAGATTGCTTCTCCCGGATATGCATATTTCCCTCATAGCTAATAAAGC
>JAUVIT010000307.1 GCA_030592605.1 Bacteroidota bacterium | reverse complement strand
TACTGAAGCTGAGGCAATTACTTTACTGGCTGCAGTGGATGGATGGAACAGTTCGCATGGATTTTATCCTGCAGAAGAAGGTGCTGGAGGGGATGCTTCCGGAGAAGTCTCGGGTACAAAGTTAGTTGGGAATATGGGTTATACCTGGTTCCGGCTTAGTACCAAACCTGAAGAGGGGGAGAATATCGTCTTGAATTTCAGCTTTGATAAAGGGGACAAGAGCATCGCCCTGGCACGCTCTTATCGATATGAATTCAATGAAGGGAACTGGGATGTGCCGGCATTTGCGGTTTTTAAACTGGATCCCAAACTTGATAAGGCTACAACGGCCTCCTTTTCCGGTTTAAGCGGCAATATACGTTTCGCATGGACCATGGTATTTATTGTGGTAGCGCTGCTGTTTGCAGGCTTCCATATTTATCACCGTTTTGCCCTGCCCAGGCCGGCAGCAGACGTAAGCAACCGTTCCGGTGAGGATGGATTTTTGAAGGAGTTTCTTGCCACCTTTGCAGACTTTTTCAGGAAGAAGAACATTGGGGTTATCCTGCTCTTCCTGCTGGTCTACCGACTGGGCGAATCCCAGCTGGTCAAACTGGCGTCTCCCTTTTTGCTTGATCCAAGAGAGGCCGATGGACTGGGACTAACCACTGGAGACCTGGGACTGATCTACGGGACCATCGGGATTATTGCACTCTCCATTGGAGGGATTTTAGGAGGAATTGCCGCATCGCGCAGAGGGCTGAAGTACTGGCTCTGGTGGATGGTAGCTGCCATGAACCTTCCCAACCTGGTCTATGTCTTTCTTTCCTATGTGATGCCTTCTTCCCTCTGGGTGGTGGCTTCTTCTGTTGCTGTGGAGCAGTTTGGTTACGGCTTTGGTTTTACCGCCTACATGCTCTATATGATCTATGTGTCGGAGGGTAAGCATAAGACAGCTCATTTCGCACTGACCACTGGATTTATGGCCCTTGGCATGATGATTCCGGGAATGGTTTCGGGCTGGTTGCAGGAGCTGATTGGCTACCAGCACTTCTTTATCTGGGTGATGATCTGCACCATTCCCAGCTTTATTCTGATCCCCTTCCTGAAGATCGATCCCAAGTTCGGGAAGAAGGAGTCGTAACATGAGCCTGGAACTTTCATTCAGGGTTCTTTCCGTTTAGAATATGTAAATGTATAAGATTACATATACTTTATTAATGTAATTATATATGTTTACATAAACATTGGATGTGTAAACAGAAAAGATTACATTTGTTGTTCATCTATATGTACTGATCATGGGAAATCAACGAAAACTGATGATTGAACAGTTGGACAAGAAGCTGCTTTCTTTTAAAAATGCAGGTGAAATAAATATACCAACCAAGGGGTGGATAAATGGCATTCGAAACACATTAAACATGACTCTGGACCAGTTTGGAAAGAATTTGGGAATAACCAGACAAGGTGCCCGGAGGATTGAGCTAAGTGAAGCTTCAGGTACTATTTCTGTCAATTTATTAAAAGAGGCAGGTAAAGCTATGCATATGAGGTTTGTATATGGGTTTGTCCCGGTTTACGGTTCCCTTGAAGCCCTTATTGATCAAAAAGCAAATGAACTTGCTAAACGAATTGTATTGCGGACAAATCAAACCATGATGTTGGAGGATCAGGCAACAGGTAAAGAAGATATCGAGCGGGCTATTACTGAACTGGCAGGCGAATTTAAAAAGGAGATGGCAAGGTCATTATGGGATTAGAGATGGATTATATCGAAGATCAGACACCTCTGGATGAAGATGAAAAGGAAGGCTTATTAATCGGGACCATCACAACAAGGGGTGAACTGGATCTATTTGAGCGATTAAATATTGAAAAGGCTGTCGCCTGGTCTATCCATAGAAACTTCACAATTAGTGGTTTGTTTACTGAAACCTTTATTAAATCATTGCACATAAGGATGTTTAGCGAGGTTTGGGAGTGGGCTGGTATATACAGGAGATCAAATAAGAATATCGGTGTGGATTGGTCCAAAATAGGGGTAGAAGTGAAAATGTTACTTGATGATACGCTTTACTGGATCGATAATAAAGTCTTTAATCCTGATGAGCTAGCCATTCGTTTCAAGCACCGGCTGGTTAAGATTCACTGTTTTCCTAATGGGAATGGCAGACACTCCCGCTTGATGGCCGATATAATTGTCTCATCTGTTTTTGGCAAAGAAGTATTTAGTTGGAAACAGTCAAATATGGTAAAGCCAGGTACAGCAAGAAAAGAGTATATCGATGCAATAAAGGAGGCGGATATTGGGAATATCACACCATTAATTGAATTTGCACGTGCTTAAACAGAGTTGTCGTCCAGTATAATCTCAGCCGCCAGATGCACGGCCTTTCGGACCACCTCACTGCATTTTTCAGTGGCTCCGGCATTCTGGAACTCCTGCAGTTCTCCAGGATCTGTGAGGCGATAGCAACGTCCGAACTTTCCTTCCTGTACCTGGTGACATAGGGTGGTTCCAAACTCCTTCTCAAAGAGCTCACAAAAATGACCGGTAGGGACCAGGGATGCCTGGTAGGCATCCCAGTTATCCAGGTGGTGAATATCGCGGCCATAGATTAGTCCCATGGCCATTAGCGGACCGGTGATTGCACCGCAGGTTTCTCCCCGTTCAGCAATTCCCGGCATGGGTGTCAGTGCTTTAACTACATGCTCCCCTTTCAGTCCAAATTGATCTTTCAGAGCCATAAAGCTGCTTTGGGCACAGTGGTGGGAGAGCTGCATGTACTGATCCACTTTTTGATCCAGCAACTTCAGCACCAGATCGCGTGGCATCTGGCGCATATTGGCCAGTTCTTTGCTAAAGTGGTCTTGCTCATCGACAAGAGAAGCAGGAGCTTCCTTAGCTGTTTCTCCGTGAGCATCATTCCTGCCTGCACAAGCCCCCAGTGATACTGTAGCAAATGCAGCCAGGGAGGCGCGGCCAAGAAAATCACGACGTTTCAAGGGCTTTTTCATATACCAAAGTTAGGAAATTCATAGGACTGAACTAGCATGTTTTTCGTATCTTGTGGGGCGCGTTTATTTGGAGGATTATCATGAGAAACAGAGGCATTATTATACTTTTTACAGGGCTGTTGCTATTGTCCGGACAAGCATGTAAGCAGCAGAAAGGAACTGATACAGAAAGGGCCGAAGAGATGATCTCAGCAAAAACACTGGGTCTGGCTTACCTGGAAGAGAACAAATTGGAGGAAGCAGAAGCTGAGTTCCAGAAAATAATTGATCTGGATTCCGACGAGGTGATGGCTTATGCCAACCTGGGAATTGTTTACCTCCGAATGGGATCTTTCGATAAAGCAGAAGAGTGGCTTCGCAAAGCAATTGAAATGCAGCCCGAAGACCCTGATGTAAGGTTGATCCTGGCTAAAGTATATGAAATGAGC
>JAUVIT010000049.1 GCA_030592605.1 Bacteroidota bacterium | reverse complement strand
TTTTCCGGTCGTAAAGCACCCGGATGGGAGTTTTAGACGACTGGACAATCCCCAGGATTCCTGCCGCCACCATCTCGCTGTAAAAAAGCGCCGGTTCATCGTTCATAGGTAAGAGCTCCTTCTCTGGCTTGCCGGTCCCCCGATTATTCCAGTTCTCCCTCCTGATCTGATTGTTGATTTTTTCTGTTTCCGCATTGACCATCTTAATGGAGTCCCGCTGGCTGTCAGCTTCCACAGAGATATCAATGGGCCAACCATTGTTTACTCCACCCACAAGTACCCAGGCCCCCTTCAACGCACCCTTCATCCGCTCAAATTCTGCTTCCGTACGAGGTTCAATCAATACATGTCCACGCTGCGCACCATGGGTGCCCGACGTATAGGAAGGCGTTGCAAAATGCAGTGTCATTCCATTTTCACTGAGCATTCTTCCAAACCAGGGTCCGCGGTTAAATCCCACCGGCAACTCCCCCACTTCATCCATCAACACCTCCATGCCCCACTCTTCAAACTTGCTGGCTGCCCAGATGGCTGCATTTTCATATGCATCCGAACCAATGAGCCTTCCCCCGAATCGGTTACAGAGAATATCGAGATGATCCATGGTCTGATTATCGGTCTGCCCAATCTTCACAATCTTCTCCATCACCGGGTCCGACTGAGCATTTATGTTCATACTTAAAGCAATGCCTGCCAACAACAGGAAGAGAGAATGAAATTTCATTTGTAGTGGGTTTTAGGTAAAAAGAAGCTTCAAATATAATAGATAAAATCTTTTTCAGTAACTTATGCTACGTCAATGGGAAAATCCGATGACTGAGAACAAGCCCGGAAGGGCACATCTGAAAATTGTGATCAGCACGGCCGCAGTCATTGCAGCCCTGGTGCTGACCATGCAACTTATATCCCAGGCCAGGCAGCTCCAGGTTCTCAAGACCGAGCTGGCCGAGGTCAACCACATCCGCTACGGATTATTGAACACGGATGAATGGGCCTACCAGTTAGCAACTATTCTGAGCATTAAAATCGTTGAATTCAAGTTAACTCCCGACAACCGGGAAGTGGTAATCCAGAATCTGGAGGGCATCCTGAACCTCATGATCGATGAGGTGGAGGTGATGATGATAGAAAGAACTTCGGGCAGCCTCTCCGGGATGAAAAGGTTTATCGCCGGATTTGCCATCAATTTCGACCAGTTGCGGGATAGCATTCCTTTCTATGCCAACACGCTGCTTTCGGAGTTAAGCAGCTCTGATAACAAAGAGAACATGCAGCAGTTTCTCTTAGATAAACTGGGCGAAATTACAGCCTCAACCTACAACCTCGATCAAATGGACCCGCTCCAGGCGGTCATGGAGAAACACAGCTGTTCCTCCAAGGAGGAGTGCAAAGAGTTCATTAGTGAACAGATTGAAATAAAAGAGGAGGTGATCAACTTCAGGGTACTCCTGATTCTTCTTCTGGTTAGTTCTATTTTCCTGCTTAACCTGATCACCCGGCATAAAATAAACAGGACTCAGTCAATCCTGCTGATCCTCGCCTCTTTCAGCCTCCTGCTGGGGGGGATTACCACACCAATGATCGACCTGGAAGCAAAGATAGACCTACTTAGCTTAAAACTGATGGGCGAAGATGTCATATTCACGAACAATATCATCTTTTTCCAGAGCAAGAGTATTACAGATTTGGTGCGCATCCTGATCGAAGAAGGATCGCTTCCCATGATCTTTGTGGGAGTACTGGTATTTACATTCAGTATTATCTTCCCCCTGTCCAAACTGATTAGCTCACTGCTCTATGCTTACCGTGTTGGAAATCTCAGGGATAACTGGCTGATCCGCTTCTTTGTGATCAAATCGGGGAAATGGTCCATGGCCGATGTGCTGGTGGTGGCCATCTTTATGGCCTATATTGGTTTTAACGGGATCATAGGCTCTCAGCTCGACCAGCTTACCGAGGCGGCAAAACCAGTGGAAATATTCACCACCAACGGAACGCAGCTGCTTGGAGGGTACTACCTCTTCCTCCTCTTTTGCATATCCAGTCTTTTACTCTCAGAAATTTTTACCCGAAAAACATGAAATTGAAAAACACGCACCTGCTCCTCACTCTTCTGATGCTTTTTCCCTTTTCTCTGAACACACTCATGGCACAATCGGCACTGGAGAATATCACCACCATAAAACAGGGCGTAAAAAGCAAGAGGATCAGTAGCTATGATCGTTCGGGCGGAAACAACGACCGATTTGAGAATATTGCACCGGGCGAAACACGGACCATTGCTGAAATAGATGGTGCCGGATGCATTAACCATATCTGGATCACCATTAGTCCGGAAGCACCCGAATTAAATCGCTCGGATATCATTCTTCGTATCTACTGGGATGGCCTTGATTTCCCCTCGGTAGAATCTCCCATCGGTCCCTTCTTCGGGCAGGGATGGGATGAAACTTATCCATGGGCCTCCCTTCCCCTGGCTGCCTCCCCGGTCAAAGGAAATGCCCTGGTTTCCTATTTCAAAATGCCCTTTGCCAAAGGGGCCAGGATTGAGATTGAAAACCAGGCAGATATAAAGATTGGAGCCTTCTATTACTACATCGATTATATTGAACAGGAGCAGCCAAGGGAGAACCTGGCCTATTTTCATGCCTGGTACAACCAGGAAGTGACCAAGGCAGCTTCTAAAGGAGAGAACGAATGGGGCGTCCTTCCGGGCGAAACCGGGAAGAATCCCCTGGGGGAGCTTAATTACAAGATCCTGGAAACTGAGGGAAAAGGACACTACGTCGGAGTGAACTACTTTGTCAACTGCCCCACCCCAATCTGGTATGGTGAAGGGGACGACATGTTCTTCATCGACGGGTCGGAAAAACCACTTCTTCATGGAACCGGCACCGAAGACTATTTCAACTCCTCCTGGTGCCCCAATGAACTGTACAAACATGCTTACTTTGGATATGCCCGGGTTCCTGATGAACTGATGTGGTTGGGGAGGACCCACTGCTACCGATTCCATATTGAAGACCCCATCTACTTTGACAAGTCCCTGCTTTTCACCATCGAGCATGGTCACAACAATGTACTCACTCTGGAAATGGCGTCTGTGGCCTACTGGTACCAGGATGCCCCGGTAAAACTGGCACCCATACCTGACAAGGAAGCGCGGAAACTGATGCCGGCGATTAATATGATTGATATCCATCGCTGGAGACATGAGTACCGTAAAAACATGGGAGAAGGAAGCAATCCATGGGGGAACGAACGCATCCCCGAATAAATCCTGATACTATGCCAAGACTCCTCCTGGATAAAGACAAGTGCCTGCGAAATATAGAGAAGATGGCCCGGAAAGCCTCCCGGAACAGCCTCTCCTTCAGACCACATTGCAAAACCCACCAATCGGCCGAAATCGCAAGCTGGTTACGGGATTTCGATATTAGCTCCCTTACCGTTTCCTCCTTCCTGATGGCACGCTATTTTGCCCGGGCAGGCTGGGAGGATATCCTGGTGGCCTTCCCTTTCCAACCCGGTGAACTGGATCACCTGGTGGAGTTATCGGAGCATTGCAAACTCTCCATCCTGGTAGATAGTCCGGCTGCTCTTCCCTTTCTGAATCATATCCCGAAGCAGGTGGATTTTTATGTGGATATTGATACGGGGTATGGCAGAACCGGGGTAAGAGCGGAAAATCCCGAATTAATTGAACAGATCATTTCCAAGGCCGCTGCCAATTCGAAACTAAAGTTTCGCGGCTTTTACTGTCACGCAGGACATTCATACAAAGCCAGTGGCCAGAAACAAAGAAATGCTATTCACCAGAAGGCCCTTTATGACCTGGGAGGATTAAAAAAGCAGTTTGAGCATCACAATGCAAAAGTTCTGTATGGAGATACCCCCAGCTGCAGTACCCAGAAAGAATTCGGAACAATAGATGAGCTCACTCCAGGTAACTTTTTCTTCTACGATCTGATCCAGTACTCTCATGGAGCGTGCAACATGAAAGACATTGCAGTGGCCATGGAATGCCCGGTGGCCGGCAGATACCCGACAGGTGAAAGAATCCTGATCCATGGAGGTGCCATTCATTTCTCCAAAGAATCCCTGCTTCTGAATGGAGACTCAATCTTTGGCCAGCTGGTGCAGGGAACGGATCGGGGCTGGACACATACCAGTCAGGAAAAATACCTTACCAGCATTTCACAGGAACACGGAGTAATGGAGCAGTGCGGAGACCTGATCAGGGAAGTCAACATCGGCGACAAGCTCCTCTTCCTGCCAGTCCATTCCTGTCTTACCGCCAACCTGATGCGGGAATACTATTCCCTGGATGGAATACCGATTGCCACCTTAAATTCATAATCTAATGGAATTCATATTTACAGAGAAGGCACCTTCACCTGCCGGCCACTATTCCCAGGCTATCGTTTCGGGCGGACTGGTATTTGTATCTGGACAGTTGCCCATCCACCCACAGAATGGAGAGATCAAACTCACCATTGAAGGACAAGTACACCAGGTTATGAATAACCTGGAGAACATCCTTGCTACTTCAGGTTCATCAATGGACAAGGTAAGGTTAATGAGATCTATGCTGAGCGCTTTGGCTCACATAAACCCGCCAGGGTTGTCGTTCCCACTCGTGAACTGCATTTCGGATGCCTGATCGAAGTTGAAGTGGTGGCAGAGAGGAGTTAAACTCAGAATCTGGGCTTCCCATAAACATGATCGCCTATGCGACGGATCCGCTCCATCTCTTCGGGAATGAGTGGTCCCGAATCCAGCGTCTCCAGGTTTTCGCGCATCATCTCCAGGTTGCGTGCTCCCGTCATGCATACATCCACGGCCGGATTACTCAAAACGAAGCGATAGCATTCCTTTGCCGTCAATGGCACTTCACCGGGGGGCATCTTGCTCTCTTTGAGCAGCTGTCCCCATCGTGTGGCAGTAAATGATATCATCCCGGGCCTGTTCTCTCCACCACAAAAGGGAAAAACATCCTTCTCAGCTCCACTGTTTGCAGCATTGTAGCGCATCTGGAAAATATCGATGGGACTTTCAATCAATTTGGGAAAGAGCTTCCTGCTATGTCCGGATAGAGCCAGGTGGCGCACCACCCCTTTCTCCTTCAATCCCAGGGACAGTTCAATCAGCTGTTTACGTGGTCTGTTGGGATAGTAACCCAGCATCAATGCATCCACATAATCAAGTCCCAGCTTTTTTAATCCTTTATAAAAATGAGGCTTCCCAAGCAAAGAAGAATGGGTATACTCCATCATGCAGACCACCAGCTTATCCCGGTCGCCTCGCTTGCTTATGTTCCGGATCGCCTTGATCATCTCTTTGGAGCGACCCTTCATAAAGCTACCCATCACGAAATAATTGCATCCCCTTTCAAAGGCCTCTTCAAAGGCTGCTGCCGGAGCTCCATAACTGGAGGAGATCCCCAGCTGGCCTACTTTCAGGCCAGTTCGACCCAGCGTGCTTGCTTCACTGAAACTCTTCATAATCTGAATGGTATCTGATTTTAAAGATAGCATTGAACTCGCTGATCCTTAGTTAGAATTAATATAAATTGATCTGTCTGTATAAATACCCACCTTCAGGTATGTTGATCCTCAGGAATCAGTACTAATTTTGCCTCCGGATGAAAGGGAAGGCTTATATACTTTATAAAAGGATCACCTTGGCTATGATAATCCTGGTCATGGGATGCCTGCTGGTGAATCAGGCCTTATTTACCCATACCCATGTGATGCCGGACGGCTCCATTGTTTCCCATGCCCACCCTTTCTCAAAGAATGCCGGATGCAACAAGAATACTACCCATCAGCATTCATCAGCAGAGCTCTTTCTGCTGTATCTGCTGAATGTGTTAATTCTCTGTGCCATTGCTGCATTTGTTCTGAAGCGCTCCGCCTCGACCACCCATTTCAGGGAAGCGTCTTTAGATCGTCTTCTCCCGGCCCTGGTACCGGTCTCCCCGGGAAGAGCTCCTCCCACTTATATGTAATTAATCTCCCTCCCATCCTTCTGGGATTAGGCCCCTGTGAGATATGTTTACCATGTTGCATGGCAAGCAAATCAAGACTACAATTACATACAAGAACAATGAGAAAAACACATATTATTACAAGTCTCTGCCTGCTTTTCCTCTTCCAGCTTTCCTTTGCACAAAAGAAGCATACGGATGCCAACGTAGTAGGTCACGTGGTTTGCCGGGGCGTACATATAAGCTTTGCCAGCGTAGCGGTAAAAGGAACCACCATTGGAACCGTAAGCGATGAAACCGGTCATTTTCAGCTCATAAACCTCCCGATAGGGGAACAGATCATTGCTGTGAGCGTCATAGGATACAAACCCCAGGAAATTGCCGTTCAAATAGAACAAAATACCACAAGCGAACTAAAATTTGACCTGGAAGAAGATATCCTGAATCTGGAAGAGGTGGTGATTTCAGCCAACCGAGGCGAACAGAAGCGAACCGAGGCCCCGGTCATTGTGAATACCATCGGTTCGCAGATTTTCCGTAATTCACAAAGCCAGACCCTGGGCGAGGGGCTTAATTTTTCGCCCGGACTACGCCTGGAGAACAACTGCCAGAACTGTGGTTTTTCCCAGGTACGAATGAACGGTATGGAAGGGTCCTATTCCCAGATACTGATCAATAGCCGCCCCATTTTCAGTGGACTGGCAGGTGTATACGGGCTGGAGTTGATCCCTTCCAACATGATAGAGAAGGTAGAGGTGGTCCGTGGAGGCGGTTCGGCCCTTTTCGGCAGCAATGCCATTGCCGGAACCATTAATATCGTTCTGAGAGATCCCTTAATTAACAGCTATGAAGCGGGAGCTAGCTATGCTCAGACCGGGGTCGGTGTTGAAGGTTCAGGTGGTAGCGCAGCGGATTATTCCATCAATTTCAACACCTCAGTAGTATCAGACGATCGTAAATCAGGCTTATCCCTATACGGGTTTACCAGGAAGCGAGAGATGTTCGATGCCAACAACGATAGTTTCTCTGAACTGGCTTCCCTGGAAAACCTGACCTTTGGGGCAAGGGCTTTCCACCGCTTCGGAAACCGCGACAAACTGGCCCTGGACTTTTTTGCCATCAACGAAGAACGCAACGGCGGCAATATGATGGACTATCCCCAGCATGAAAGGGACATTGCCGAGTCACTGAACCACCGCATGAAAGTGGCGGGAATCACGTATGAACGTTACTTACGGAAATATGACATGCTTTCCATATATGCCTCCGGGCAGTTTCTTAACAGGGATTCTTACTATGGGGCCGAACAATCCCTGAGTGGCTACGGAAACTCCAGGGACAACACCTACAATCTGGGTTTGCAGTATAAGGCTGTTTTCGGAAATTCATCCCTGATCAGCGGTATAGAGAACACGAGTGGTTTCCTGGTGGACAAGAAACTGGGCTACCCCGATCTGGATAACGCCATCATTTCAGGCGATACCATTGAGTCCATCCCCCATACCGATAACACCCTGATTGCTGACCAATCATCCATTACCACAGGGGTATTCGCCCAGTATGAGTTTAAACTGAACCGTTTCAAAGCCGCCCTGGGAGCCCGATACGATCACTATGAGATCAGGGACCAGGCCCCGGATGGAGAAGAACCAAAGAGCGGCAATGTGTTCAGTCCCCGGATAAGTTTAATGTACAGAATCCTGGAATCCCTGCAGGCCAGACTGAGCTATTCTCAGGGATACCGGGCTCCTCAAATCTACGACGAGGATCTTCACATCGAGACCTCCGGATCCCGCCAGGTAATACATCAGAATGATCCGAACCTGAAACAGGAAACCAGTCATTCTGTGATGGCGTCACTGGACTTCAACAGGCAGATTGGCCGTACATACACCGGATTGCTTGTGGAAGCTTTCTATACCCGATTGGAGGATGCCTTTGCCAATGAATACGGAGAACCCGATGAAAACGGCACCGTCATATATACCCGGGTAAATTCAGAAGGTGGTGCCTGGGTACAGGGCATTAATATGGAGCTCAAGCTCAGACCGACAAAGGACTTTACACTGACTTCGGGCTTTACACTACAGACCAGTGAATTCGAAGATCCACAAGAATTCGATGAAACCCACTTTTTCCGTTCTCCCGATTCCTATGCTTTCATGGCCATGGATTGGGATTTTGCCAGACGTTTTTGCCTTTCCGGCACCGGGAACTATACCGGAAAAATGTTGGTACCCTACTTCGGAACTGCTTATCCCGAAGGTGAACTGCGAAGCTCGGATGCCTTTTTCGACCTGGGATTGAAACTCTCATACACCGTAAAACTGAATGGAGCATCCGTCGAATTTTCAGGAGGAATTAAGAATATCCTGAATTCCTACCAGGATGACTTTGATTACGGTATCAACCGCGACCCGGCCTATATTTACGGTCCAATTACCCCCCGAACGGTCTTTGTGGGTATCCGGTTTGGCAATCTGCTTAGCCACGAAAGCGGGACTTCGGTGGCTCCGAAACAAGGCCGCGGGCTTGGCAGGGGCAACTCTTCACGCCCGGGCAGAGGCAGGCAGTATAAAAACCGGCGTCATTAAGGCCTGGGTTTGTAAACATTTCTTAAAGGAAATTATTCGGTTCGGAGCGCGTCGGAACTGTTACCCTGCCGCAGGGGAAAAGTGAAGACTTCGAGGGATTCTTCATGGTGGAGGACCCACTTCCTGCCAACGATCCTGGTAATGGCTCCAATCACCGGGAGTTCCTTCTCCCAGGTAGGCTTCAGAATGGCCGGTGAAACAGGTCTATAAGGTCAGGTACTCAATCCGGTTCAGCTCTGTCCTGCAGCGGTGACAAAACTGCTTGCTCTTCTGGTCCAGAT
>JAUVIT010000134.1 GCA_030592605.1 Bacteroidota bacterium | reverse complement strand
TTTCCTGACCAAACCTTTGCAATTCAGAAAGATGTTTGAATTGATGCAATCTCTTTTTGAGCGGCAAGAATAGTGCGCCTATGGCACTTCCTCTTATCATCCTTCTCTTAATATGCTATGGCTACACTCTGCTGGTGTTTCTATTTTATCTGGAGGTAGACCAGGAACCGGATCCTGCCGGGGATCCCATAAAGAATCCACGGAGCATAAGTGTAGTGGTTCCCTTCAAAAATGAAGAGGATCATTTGCCCGGACTCCTGGATGATTTGGCCAGACAATCTTTTCCGGATGAGCACCTGGAAGTTATTTTCGTGGATGATCATTCAAGGGACTCTTCTGCATCAATTCTGGATGAGAGGACAGGCGCTTACGTGCGTTTCCGCTACCTGTCACTACCCCCTGGGGTGTCGGGGAAAAAGAAGGCGCTCTCCCATGGTATTGAACATGCGGAATATGACTGGATCATTCAGGTGGATGCGGACTGCAGGCTGGGCCCCGGATTTATCGCTTCACATATGGCTTTCCTGGAAAAGCATCCCTCAGACCTGGTGGCGGGTATTGTGACCACAGGGAAGGGGAATGGCAGTTTTCTGGAAAGCTTTGAACGACTCGATGTCTTAGCCCTGGCGGGGAGTGGTGCAGGATCATTCAGCCTGGGCCGGCCCATGATGTGCAGTGGTGCCAATCTCGCTTATTCCAGGCGGCTATATAAGGAGACACGGTCTTTTGATCCTGAAACCACCCTTGCTTCTGGCGACGATATGTTTATGATGATCGGGGCGCGAAAGCTGGGCAAGACCCTCTCTTTTATAAGGGAACGGGACTCGATCGTGAGGACGAACCCCCAGAAAGATCTGCGTAGCCTGATTACACAACGAATTAGATGGGGCGCAAAAGCAGGAAGCTATAAAATGCTTGATATACAGTTACTGGCGCTACTGGTGTCTTTGTGCAATATATCCATGTTGCTGATGCCGCTGTGGATCATTCTGTTTTCGCTTTGGTGGCCCTGGCTGGCAGGTGCATGGCTCATAAAAACCCTGGCCGATTTTGTGCTACTATACAAAATGACTGGTATAACAGGTTCACGAAGCGATTTAAAATTGTTCCTACCTGTCTCCATGCTTTACTACCCCTACTTTTTGTTGACATTGCTCGGGGCGCTCAGGGGAAGACCGGTTTGGAAATAGGCACTTAAGTAAATCTTCGGCGCTGCATGAGCCGGTAGCTGAAAAAGATGGCGAGCAAGGTATAGAGAAGCACCATGAGCATATTAAGCCAGGCCGGTAATCCCTCCGGCAGAATGTTCAGGGCCGATTCATCAATGGAATCAGCGCTGTTCATTTTCCTTTGAAAAATTTCGATCAGATCCGGTAGCGGAGTCAGCTGAGTAGTAGTCCTCATGGGAAGATACCACCGTACTTCATGTTTCCGCAGGATCAGGAAGAGTACCGGATCGACAAATACCCGCATGGTCAGGAAAGTAAGTAGCGAGAGGGCTGTATTTTTTATCAGGAGGGCCACCAGCAATCCCATGGACATATAGGCAAATGAGGATGCCAGGTATCTTCCCAGGACCCAGGTATTCTCCATGGCAATCTTGAAGGTCAGTTTATAACTATAAATTAATCCAAGAGTGAGCGAGGTAAGTCCCAGAAGCAGGGTGGCAAAAAGAGCAAGCACTACCACCAGCAATAGCTTTTGAAGGAGTAGTTCCGTACGGCTCAAACCGAAAATCAGCTGGGTTTTAAAGGTGTGGTTGTTAAACTCCTTGGTAGTGATCATAATGATAATCAAGGCCAGCAGAATGTTGTATGGTTCTGTGATCCAGGTGAGAAACAACCAAACATCGGGGAAACGGAAAAGATCGCTGAGCGATATTACCGGGATCTCCTTATCAATTGCCGGATAGATGATCAGTCCAAGGGTGAAAGCCAGGACATAGATCCCCAGTGTAATCCGGAATGGATTATAATTCAGCAGTTTGATCTGTTCTATATGTAGTAGTCGCCGCATCTAAGATTCTTCCTTTACCAGCTCCAGGAACTGCGATTCAAGACTTCTTTTCCGGCTAAGCATATGATGAACCACCAGCTTGTTGGCAAATGCAAACGAATTGACTTCAGCAGGCTTTACTTTTTCTTTCAGGGTCAGTATCAGCAAGCCATTTTCTGTTTCAATCTCCTTGACCAGGGTCGATCCCTTTAGTGCCAACATGAGTTCATCATTGTTATTGCATGAGATTTCGATGATCTCATCTTCGGCCAGAAGCTCTTTTACCGGACCGTTGGCCAGCAGTTCCCCCTTTTTCAGGATGGCCACATGGCTGCAAATTTTTTCAACCTCGCTCAGAATGTGGGAGGCCAGGATCAGTGTTTTTCCCTGCTGCACCTGCTGGAGCACAATCTCTCTAACTTCCGCAATGCCTTCCGGATCGAGCCCATTGGTGGGTTCATCAAGGACCAGTACCCTCGGGTCGCCCAAAAGTGCGGCAGCAATGCCAAGCCGTTGTTTCATTCCAAGGGATAGCGTTGAGAACCTGGATCTTTTACGTTCTGCAAGTTGCGCTGTTTCCAGGACCCGCCCGATATCTCTATAGGGCATCCCTTTGATATCACAAATAATTCTCAGGTTTCTCTCCAGGTTCAGGTAGGGGTAAAAATGAGGCGTTTCAATAAGAGAACCAATACTCCTTCTCTGGCTGGCATCAGGCTCTTCACCGAACCAGGAAAAATGCCCGGCATCCTGTCGTATGATTCCCGTAACGATGGAAAGGGTGGTGGTTTTTCCGCTGCCATTTGGACCAAGAATACCATAGGCCTGTCCTTCAGTGATCCGAAGTTCAAGGTTCCGGATGGCTCTCACACTCTTATAAGATTTGGATAAGCCGCGAATAGAAAGGATTTCCTCCATATTAGTTCGCAAGCTCGGAAAAGAATTTGATACGGACAAGCCTAATCTCCTCTTCTGAGAAATACTCTTCTCCCAGTTCTGCCAGCGCATCGTCGATTGATTCTGTCTCTGCTTCACGGAAGTACTCGAAAATCTCATCTAGTTTCTCATCATCCATAATCTCATTCAGGTAATAATCAATGTTCAGCTTTGTACCCGAACCGACTATGGCCTCAACCTCTTCAATAAGATCCATGAGCGAAAGACTTTTTGCATTGGCTATATCATCCAGACTCAATTTGCGATCGATGTTTTGTATGATATATACTTTGGCGCCCGATTTATTTACCACCGATTTGACCACCATGTCCTGGGGCCGGATGATATCTTTCTCCTCCACGTATTCACGGA
The DNA here is from genome assembly GCA_030592605.1 of Bacteroidota bacterium. GTDB lineage: Bacteria > Bacteroidota > Bacteroidia > Bacteroidales. Next base: position 2,709 of record JAUVIT010000134.1, on the reverse strand, counting down.
TTACATCCACAAATCCCTCCCCGTATTTCTTTGCTTTGCCGGCACCAACACCAACAATATTCTGAAGTTCATCAATCTTAACCGGGTACTGGATTGCCATGTCTTCCAGCGAGGGATCCTGGAATAGCACAAAAGGTGGTAGATTTAACTCCCTGGCCAGCTTTTTCCTGAGATCCTTCAGAATGTGCAGCAGCTCCTCATCCACAGCTCCGGTTCCACCTCCACCCGTGGCTACACCCTCTTCCGGGGCGATATCAAAATCATGATCCTGTGTCAACATCATCGAATACGGTTTCTTAATAAACGCATGTCCGGCTTCTGTCAGCCACAATAATCCATAATTCTCAATATCTTTTGTTATAAATCCGGCAATCAGAGCCTGCCTGAGTACTGCATTCCAGTATTTAGCATCTTTATCTTTTCCGGCACCGAAGTATTCGGATTCGTGATGGTTATATGTCTTAACTGCACTGTTGGCAATCCCTGAAAGAATATTTGCTATATGCTCGGATTTGAATTTCTCCTGCACTGCTAAAACAGACTTTAAACATAAAAGCACATCTGCCTTTCCTTCAAATTTTTCTTTGGGATGCAGACAGTTGTCACAGTTGTCGCAACCCTCCTCCATAAATTCGCCAAAGTAGTTTAGTAAGAGCTTGGGACGACATACAGCCGATTCTGCATAAGCCACGGTTTCGAGCAGTAATTGTTTGCCGATTTCCTGCTCAGCTACCGGTTTACCCTGCATAAATTTCTCCAGTTTCTGTATATCCTTATACCTGTAGAAAGCGATGCATTTTCCTTCACCCCCGTCCCTGCCAGCCCGGCCTGTCTCCTGGTAGTAACCCTCCAGGCTTTTTGGCATATCGTAATGAATTACGAATCGCACATCGGGTTTATCAATTCCCATTCCGAAAGCAATGGTCGCAACAATAACATCTACCTCTTCCATCAGGAACTGGTCCTGATTGGAGGAACGGGTCATGGCATCCATCCCGGCGTGATAGGGCAATGCCTTGATACCATTTACCTTCAGGGTCTCTGCCAGCTCCTCTACCTTTTTGCGGGAGAGGCAGTAGATAATCCCGGATTTGCCATGGTTGGCCAGGATAAACTTGATGATCTCCTTGGATGCGTGCACCTTGGGTCGGATCTCGTAATAGAGGTTGTGCCGGCGGAAGGATGATTTGAAAACATTGGCCTCCAGCATATCAAGGTTCTTTTGAATATCGTTCTGAACCTTTGGAGTGGCGGTTGCTGTGAGCGCAATAAGAGGAGCCGTGCCAATTTGATTGATGATGGGTCTGATCCTTCTGTATTCCGGTCTGAAATCATGTCCCCATTCAGAAATACAATGTGCCTCATCGATGGCATAAAAAGAGATATTCACCCTGTTCAGGAATTCAATGTTCTCCTCCTTGGTCAGACTTTCAGGGGCCACATAGAGCAATCGGGTGCGTTTGTCAATCACGTCCTTCTTCACCTTGGCAATGGCACTTTTTGTAAGAGATGAATTCAGGAAGTGGGCCACGCCATCGTCCATGCTGAAACTGCGCATGGCATCCACCTGGTTTTTCATAAGTGCAATGAGGGGGGAGATAACAATGGCAGTACCATCTTTAATAAGTGCAGGAAGCTGGTAACAAAGTGATTTGCCTCCCCCGGTGGGCATTAGCACAAAGCTGTCATTGCCGGCAAGAACATTGGTAATAATCTCCTCCTGGGTTCCTTTGAAACTATCAAAACCAAAATACTTCTTCAGGTTCTTGTGAAGTAGCTCTCCAATATTCTCCATTTTCCCATTGTGTCTCTGACAAAATTAAAGATAGTATAATTTGATTTCTGTTTCAAGGGGGTCAGTTTTTTTTTGTTACTTTGCACATCCTTTATCCAGACTGAATATGAGTAAGACTATTGAAGGGGAAATGTCTTTCCTTGAGCACCTTGAGGTGATGCGCTGGCATCTCTTGCGTTCCATTGCAGCGATTGTTATCCTGGCCCTGGTGGCTTTTGTATTTAAGGAGATTGTCTTTGACAAGATTATCCTGGCACCCAAAGAGCCCCCGTTCCCTACCAACCGCTGGTTGTGTCAGCTGGGGGAAATTCTTGGCCTGGAACGTATCTGTATCAACCAGAATCCTTTTACGCTGCAGACCGTGAAAATGGCGGAGCAGTTTTCAATGCATATTATCGTCTCGCTTGTGGCAGGTATCGTTGTAGCATTCCCCTATATATTCTGGGAATTCTGGAGATTCATTATCCCGGCGCTTTATGATAAGGAGAGGAACACAGCCAGGGGTGCCGTATTTTTCACTTCCTTGCTTTTCATCCTGGGCGTCTTATTCGGTTACTATATTATCTCGCCCCTTTCGGTCAACTTCCTGGGGAATTATAAGGTGAGTGAAAGTGTGATCAGTGCGCCTACATTGCGCTCCTATGTGCAGACTATTACCTCAGTGGTGCTGGCAGCCGGCCTGGTGTTCCAGCTGCCTATTCTGGTTTATTTCCTGAGTAAGGCGGGACTGGTCACACCCGATTTCCTGAAAAGGTACCGGAGGCACTCGCTGGTGGTTATTGTGACCCTCTCGGCCATTATTACTCCTCCCGATGTATTCAGCCAGGTGCTGGTAGCCCTGCCGCTGATGGTTCTTTATGAAATAGGCATCGCGATCAGCAGGCGTATTATGAAGGAGCAGGATGCTGAAGCGG
>JAUVIT010000200.1 GCA_030592605.1 Bacteroidota bacterium | reverse complement strand
TGAAACCAAATTTCCTGTATACCTCTTCGATAAATTCTTCTCCATTGTTTGCATTTCTGACGGCCGAAGTGGCAAAGGCCCGGATATCGTCTACCTTATAGCGGGCAATGGTCTCCATGTGGTTCTGAATGGCCACGAAACCGCGTTCAAATGCGTCGGGGGTAATGCGTTTTACCTGGATACCACCCTTCCCAAGCTTTACGGGTTGTTTGCTGGTATGGAGCATTTTGAATGCTCGCTCCTTTCTTTCAGCAATCAGGAGGTTAAAGGTGTTGGTGCCGAAATCGAGAATCGCTGTTATCATGAGCTATACCTTAGCCATTTCCAGACCTCTCTATAGCTGACCTTCTTACCATACATCAGGATTCCGGTGCGGTACACCTTGGCTGCCACCCATGTCATTGCCAGAAATGTGAGTACAAGCAGAGAGCCTGACAGGGCCAGCTGCCACCAGGGAACCCCGAAGGGTATCCGAACCATCATCACCACCGGAGAAGTAAAAGGAATGATGCTAAACCAGAAGGCCAATGCATTGTCGGGATTATTGATGGCGCTGATCATCACATAGATACCAAGGATCAATGGCAGGATCACAGGAAAAATCAACTGCTGTGTATCTGTCTCATTATCCACCATCGATCCGACGACTGCAAACATGGAGGCATATAGCAGATAGCCAAAGATGAAGAAGAAGAGGAAGGAAGCTATCATTATCCCGGCATTGATCGATTTCAATGAGGCAAAGATCTCCTTTGCCATATCCATATCTTGATTTGCCAGACCCTCAGGGGTCCCAATGCTCATATCCTGTGCACTTGCTCCCTGGTCGAAGAGATCGGAGCCCACGACCTGTTCGGTGGGAGTCTGGGTCAGCTCCGGAAAGAAAGCTGCTTTCAGTCCGGTAACCAGCACTGCAGAAAGCACCATCCAAATCAGGAACTGGGTGAGACCTACAAGCCCCACTCCGATGATCTTGCCCATCATCAGCTGGAAGGGTTTTACCGAACTCACAATAACTTCGATGATGCGACTCACCTTCTCCTCGATCACTCCGCGCATCACCTGGGAGCCAAAGAAGAAGATAAAGAAAAAGATCATCATTCCTCCCAGGTACCCGATGCCCATTATCACACCGGTATTACTCTCCTGGGTCTTTCCATCCTTGGTCCACTTAATATTTCTTACATTGATACTGGTCTCCACCTCAGCCAGAATCTTGTCAATATCCTCAATCTCATGCTGGGCCAGTTTCAAATCCTCAATCTCGCTCTCCATGGAGCGCTTCAGGTATTCGGAGATCTCAATGGAGGTCTGCTTGGTGGAGTAAATCAGCGACGAATTAGAAGCCAGTATATTTGCGGGGATAAAGAGCAGTCCATAGTAACCCGACTCTTCGAAAGTCTCCTTGAATGTTTCAATTGGAACTCCCTTGACCACCTGGAATTTAATGGTTTCGGTCTCCTGGATGGTAAAAACAGGGCCATCTGGTCCCTGAGCGGTAAAAAGTCCCGAGTCGTCGATCACCACCATAAGCTTCTCTTCCCTGTCTTCAAGGGTGGCAAAGTACATGGGGATCAATATATAGGCTGCAAAAATCAGGGGTCCAAGCACGGACATGATGATAAAAGACTTCTTCCTGACGCGGGTAAGGTACTCCCTCCGAATAATCAAACCAATCTTATTCATGCTCAGGATCCCTTCTTTTGTAAGGTGTCATTAACCACCTGGATAAATATATCATTCATGCCCGGTAATATCTCGTGGAAGGCTTTGATCTCAGTGATCTCCACCAGGTTTCTGATCAGGTCGCCCGATCCTTCTCCCTCTTTCTTAATCTGTATGGTAGCCCGCTGGCCCATGCCGTTCTCCTCCACGCTCATCAATTCAAATCGTGGATCCAGATCCTTGGCCAGCTGCTCTTTACTACCCTTAAAAGTGATCTGGTACTTATTGGCCCTGTATCGGTCCCTTACCTCAGAAATTTCTCCCTGCAATACTGCTTCCGACTCATTGATCAGGGTGATGTGGTCGCATAGTTCCTCCACAGATGCCATGTTATGGGTGGAGAAAATGATGGTGGCTCCCTGGGCTTTCATCTGAAGAATCTCCTGCTTCAGCAGGTTTACATTGATGGGGTCAAAACCGCTGAAGGGTTCATCGAAAATCAGTAGCCTTGGTTCATGTAGTACCGTGGTAATAAACTGCACCTTCTGTGCCATTCCCTTGGATAGCTCCTCCACCTTCTTGTCCCACCAGGCTTCAATCTCAAATTTACTGAACCAGATTTTCAGCCGCTTCATGGCTTCCTGTCGGGAGAGCCCCTTAAGCTGTGCCAGGTAGAGCGCTTGCTCTCCAACCTTCATCTTCTTGTAGAGTCCCCGCTCCTCCGGCAGGTAACCGATCATATGACGGTGTTCCTGACCTATAGGTGCTCCCTCGAAAAGGATGGAGCCCTGGTCGGGAGCAGTAATCTGGTTGATAATACGAAGCAGGGTGGTCTTACCGGCACCGTTGGGTCCAAGCAAGCCATAGATGCTGCCTTCGGGGACCTCCATAGACACATGGTTCAGTGCCCTGTGTCCGCTAAAATCCTTGACAACTTCACTGGCTGTAATTAGATTAGCTCCGCTGAGCTTGCTAGCTCGGTTCATTCAAAGAAATTTTTCATCCGGTTGAAAAAACCTTGTTCATTTTTGTCGGGTCGGGGAGTAAAGGTATCCGATTGTTCCATCTTTTCAAACACCTTCTTTTCTTCCTTTTCAAGGGATTTGGGAATCCATACATTGATCTGTACCAGCAGATCGCCTTTTCCGTAGCCATTGACCTCGGGCACGCCTTTTCCCCTGAGTCGAAGAACTCTGCCCGGCTGGGTGCCGGCTTCAATTTTAATCTTGGCCCGTCCTTCTATTGTAGGGATCTCCACAGTGGCTCCCAGGGTGGCCTGCGGGATACTCAGGTACAGATAGTAGAGCAGGTCGCTACCGTCCCGGGTCAGTTCCGGATGATTCTCCTCCTGGATAATAACCATCAGGTCGCCATTGATACCACCACGTCGGGCTGCATTACCTTTCCCGCTCATCTTTACCTGCATCCCTTCCGCCACTCCGGCAGGGATGTTGATTTTGATTACCTCCTCTTTCTTAACCATTCCTTCACCGTAGCACGATTCGCACTTCTGAGAGATGGTATTGCCTTCACCGTGACAGGTAGGACAGGTGGATGCAGTCTGCATCTGCCCCAGGAAGGTATTGGTTACACGGGTCACCTGGCCATTGCCGTGGCAGGTATGGCAGGTGCTCTTGGCAGTGCCGTCTTTAGCTCCTGATCCGCTGCAGGCATCGCAGGAGACATATTTCTTGACTTTAATTTTCTTTTCTACGCCATTGGCCACCTCTTCCAGGTTCAGCATCACCTTGACACGCAGGTTGGAACCTTTGGTGACTCCACCGCCCCTGGAGCCTCCGCTAAAACCACCAAAACCTCCACCAAAGCCTCCAAAACCCCCAAAGATGTCTCCAAACTGGGAAAAGATATCTTCCATGGTCATGCCGCCGCCATGGAATCCGCCGGCTCCCCCATTCTCGAAAGCTGCATGACCAAACTGGTCATATTTTTGACGTTTCTGGGCATCAGACAATACCTCATAGGCTTCAGCTGCCTCCTTGAACTTCTCTTCTGCTTCCTTGTCGCCCGGGTTTTTATCAGGATGGAACTGCAGAGCCAGTTTACGGTACGCTTTCTTAATCTCATCCTGGGCCGCACCTTTGGATACGCCTAGTGTTTCGTAATAATCTCTTTTCCCCATCTTATTCCCCTATAACCACCTTTGAAAATCTCAATACTTTATCGTTCAGAAAATAGCCTTTCTGAACCACATCAACCACCTTGCCTTTCAGCTTTTTAGATGGAGCAGGGATTTTAGTAATTGCTTCGTGCAGATCTGTATCAAATTCCTTATTGACTGCTTCAATCTCTTTGACGCCCTGCTGGCTGAGGAAGCCCTTAAACTTTCCGGAGATCAGCTTCATGCCCTCTTTGACGGCCTTAATATCTTTGGCTTCATCCACCGATTGCATGGCCCGGTCGAAATCATCTGCCACGGGTAAAATGGCTTCCAGAAGATTCTGGTTCGCACTCTTCTGAAGGTCGATCTTCTCCTTCAGGGACCTTTTCCGAAAGTTGTCATATTCGGCAGAGAGTCGGAGGTAACGATCCTGCAATTCTGCCAGTTTTTCTTCAGCTGTAGGCTCTTTTTTGGGTTCTTCTTTCTCCTCAGCTTCAGCCTCCTTAGCTGTTTCTTCCTGTTCAAGCTCCTTCTTAGCCTCCTCCTGCTTCACAGGTTCTTCAACTTCTATCTTTCTACCTTGCTGTTTTTCAGCTTTTTCCGACTTCTTTGTCATATTCGTATACGCTATTACTATTCAATAATTTGACCCTGATAGGTCAAATATTAAGCCAAGGCGGGAAAATTGACATTTTGGCAGTAGAAGCAGAGGCCCTAGTGAAGCATCAATTTCTTTAAGGTCTGGAAAGAAGCATTATAAACTCTGATAAAGTAGATGCCAGCGGGTCGGTTACTAAGGTTGTATTCTTCCTGAATCAACGTGTAGGGAGGAAATTCCTGTTGTAATAGAACCTTTCCAAGCGGATCCAAAATTTCCAGGATCATTTCTCTATCCAATTCCTTGGATAGTTCAACATAGAATATTCCATCGGTAGGATTTGGATATATCAGCATGAGATCAGATGTGAAGTCATCATCTACTCCAAGACCTGACCCAAATTCCACAG
>JAUVIT010000199.1 GCA_030592605.1 Bacteroidota bacterium | reverse complement strand
GTATTGTTGGAGGATGATGAACTGAATTCCGGAGTGCAGTTCAGGAGTCAAATAGCTCCGCAGGAGCTGGTTTTCTGGTTCAGGAATGATCAAGGTAAGTATCAGCCGAATACCATCCCTGCTGACCGGGTATATGGTTACCAGGTAGAGATCTCAGCTGGAGCTGGATCCGGAGGCGTGTACGATGAGGCCCGAAGGGCCATGATGCCCTGGTGGCCAGAAGAGGGCTCAAAGGAGAGTAAAGCTTTCAGGAATAAGCAGTGGAACTCCTACCGGATAGAATGCAAGGGTGATTCTATAAAGACCATTGTGAATGGAGTGATCGTAACTGACTTCAGGGATGCACTTTCGGATCGTGGTATCATTGGCCTGCAGGTCCATGATGTAGGTAACAATTCCACCCCCTACCAGGTCAGGTGGAGAAACATCAGATTATTGCCTCTGGATTAAGACTCCAGCTGTAAAATTAAAAACGAAAACTAAAAAGAGCTGGAAATGGCATTAAGAGAAGAACTAAATGTCCAGGCGAATTTCCTGTTTAAATACCGCAGTTATTTCCCGTTAATATTACTGGTCTCCGGACTGGCCATGATGGTGCTTGGAAAGGGATCCCAGACCTGGCTCGAAGACCCTGCGATTTTTGTCAGCCTTCTGGGACTAGCTATCAGGGTGAATGCTGTAGGCTATAGTGGAAAACACACTTCGGGAAGAAACACCGGCCAGGGACAAGTGGCAGAAATGCTAAATACCAAGGGATTGTATTCGATTATTCGAAATCCACTTTATGTGGGGAACTATTTTATGTGGCTGGGCATCGCCATGCTCACCTGTAGTCTGTGGTTTATTGGGGTTTCTACCTTGATATTCTGGATCTATTATGAGAGAATTGTCTACGCCGAAGAAGCATTTTTAAGAGAGAAATTTGGTGATGTGTATCTTCAATGGGCTGCCATCACGCCCATCTTTATCCCATTTAAACTGAAGTGGCAAAGATCTGAATCGCCATTCCTTTGGAAAAAAGTTATAAAACAGGAGAAAAATGGTTTTCTGGCTCTGTTTTTGGTCTTTTTTCTCTTTGATCTGCTAAGTGAGTGGATTGAGAACCAGCAATGGGTCATCAACAAACCCTGGCTAATTGTAATGCTTATTGTTTCTACACTTAGTTATATCATTATCAAGCTACTAAAACGAAGATTCTAAAAAGAGTCAAGAGCTAATTTGTTGCAAAGCATAGGCGTATGCTCCCAGAGCTATGGATTCATTGGCACCCCTGCTACTGGTTGCAATGGCCAGTCTGGGAACTGGATCATAGGAAATGCTCCGCTCTGTTCCAGGTATTGGGAGGGTTCTGGAGTAATCTTTAAAGAAATCCTTCCGGTCTTGTTCATCATCCAGGTTAAATACTTTCTGCACAAGTCTTGGCATTTCATCTACATTGGAAGGGTGGAACTTGAAATTCAGTTCCTCCATAACAGCTGGCATATATAGGTCACTTGCTCCGGTTATTCCTCCTCCAATTACTGCGATACCATCTATAAAAGTGAGCACATTGGCCACTGTATCTCCCAGAGCCCGACCAGTCTCTTCATAGGCTTTCAGGGCAGCCTCTTTGTCCCCTTCCCTATCTCCTTTTGCAATCTCGTAAATATCTTTGGGCTCCAGTTCATTTGGATAGGACAGACCAGCTTCAGCGGCGTAGACACGCTGTACAGAACGGATGCTAACCACATCTTCTGCATTTACATCAGGACTATGCCTGTTGCTAAAGAGCCATACTTCCGCGGCGGTCACATTGTCACCCGAGATTAGCTGACCATTGGACACAAATCCACCGCCAAAACCAGTACCCAGCGTAAATCCCACCAGGTTTCGATATCGTTTGGGGCTCCCCGATGCCTCCAGTTTTGCGTTAATTTCGGGCAGTATTCCTCCCAGGGCCTCACCATAGGCAAACAGATCTCCATCGTTATTTATAAAAACAGGCAATGCAAACTCCTCCTCCAGTATACCCTTTAAGGGTACACCTCCCTTGAAAGCCGGAAGGTTATTGGAGTTATCAATAATTCCATTGGTGTAGTCGGCCGGACCCGGGAAAGCGAAACTAATGGCCGCCGGTGTCTCCTCGATTTCATGCATAACCTCATAAAAACCAGCCTTCATATTAGCCAGGCAGCGCTCCAGGTGGGTGGCATGAGCGTCTTTACGGATGCCCTTTAAGATCGCCTTACCTCTTTTGAAGGCATTAAACACAAGATTTGTCCCACCGGCATCCAGTGTCAATACAACACGATCATCACTATATATATCCATGATTTAAGCTTATTGTTTTTTTGTCATGCCTTATTGCCTGTTTGAATCCCAATATTACAATTAATTCTACTTTCATCATATCCGGATAGGGTATTTCCCTGGAAATGCATCTACTCAATATGAACACTCTCGCTGGCAGAGTATACTTTGTTACCATGCTTCTGCTTATTCTTAGCTGCAATAAGGCTTGCAACAAAGAGGAGCCTATTGTTCATTTCCCCAATGCAGCCATCAATAACATAGATGATCAGCTGCTTTTTAATGAAATTATTGCAGAAGCATATTTCGGTAATGGTGGGTCCGACTCGATTCATAAAACCAAATCGGTGACCAAGAGTGTGACCAGTATATTGGTGGGGATGGCCATAGATAAGGGCTACATCAACAACATCGATGAGACTGTTGGTGATTACCTCTACGAATATCTGACACCTGAAGACAGCATTCTTGCCAGCATTACCATCAGGGAGCTACTTACCATGTCCGGTGGTTTTGACTGGAATGAACTGACCGACCCTGACTGGATCTACTGGAACAACTGGATCCAGTCTGATGATCACTTTCTGCATGCTTTACATATTCCGATCATTCATGAGCCAGGAACCCATTTCACCTATTGTACCACAGGCTGCCAGATTCTCTCCGGAATATTTACAAAGGCTACCGGATATTCGTTGAAGGCATTTGCGGAAGAATTTCTGTTTGCTCCCCTGGGAATAGAAGGTGACCGGCCCTGGGGTGCAGATCACCAGGGATTCAACTATGGCGGAGTGACTCTGCAATTGAAAGCAAGAGACATGTTGAAAATTGGTCAACTCTATCTAAATAAGGGGATTTTTCACGATCAGCAGGTCGTTTCGAAATCCTGGGTAAATAGTTCAACTTCACCCCAGATAAATACCGGCAATACCATGTATTATGCCAGTCAATATGAATTCTATTGGTGGATCGGGGAACAACAGGGAGTTCAATACTACTTCGCCAATGGATATGGTGGCCAATTTATCTGTATTTTCCCGGAACCGAACATGTTGGTTATCGCCCAGAGCGAACTTAATAACGCCTTTCATGTGCCAGGAGAGCAATGGATAAATACTCTCTCTATGATCATGAATGATATTCTGAGTTCCACCATTTAAGTATCCCATAAATTTCGGGTTTCCCTGTTTTCGCTTTCCAATTCAGGATTTTATTTCTACTTTGAGAAAAACTTCAATCCCTCCCATATGAAAGAGATTGTATATCCAAAAAAACTGGATGTGCCTTGTACAATGGGCAATATATTTGACCTCCAGGAATTTTTCTGCAGCGGAAGACATACGCGTGCCATAGCAAGAATTGAATTGGTGAAATGCAGAAAGCTCCACTACAATTAGTTTCCAATAATTAATAACTCAATAACTCATTCCATATCCAATGAAAAAGTCAGATAATCAGAATTCCAGAAGATCATTTCTAAGAAAAGCAGCGCTGGGCACTGCTGCCGTAACTTCAGCTCCCATGGTACTGTCGGGAAGTTATAAGCAAGGTCTGCTGCTGGACTCAAGATCATATACACATGCATCTAAGGCTGTTAATGATCAAATCAACCTGGCCCTGATTGGCTCAGGAATTCAGGGCATTTATGATACCACCTCAGCCCTGAGAATCCCGGGTGTAAAGCTGGTAGCTGTCTGTGATTTGTATACGGGGCGTCTCGCACGGGCCAAAGAGCTTTGGGGAGATGACATCTTTGTAAGCAGGGACTACCGTAAAATTCTTGAACGGAAAGATGTGGATGCAGTGATTATTGCCACTCCCGACCACTGGCACAAGCGGATCAGCATCGAAGCGTTGAAAGCAGGGAAAGCTGTCTATTGTGAAAAACCGATGATCCAGAATTTTGACGAGGGTCATGAAGTGATAGAGGCCCAGAAAAAATCGGGCAAGGTGATGCAGGTGGGAAGCCAGGGTATGTCCTCGCTGGGAAATGAGAAGGCCAAAGAGCTTTATGAAGACGGAGCCATTGGGGAAATTGTAATGCTGGATATGTATAACGACCGCTACTCTTCGGAAGGGGCCTGGAACTATCCCATTCCTCCCGATGCTAATCCCGATACGGTTGATTTTGACACCTTCCTTGGCAGTGCTCCGAAAGTACCCTATGAGCTAAAACGCTTTTTCAGGTGGAGAAACTACAAGGATTATGGAACCGGAGTTGCAGGCGACCTCTTTGTACATGCCTTCTCCACCCTGAACTTTGTTATCAGTTCCAACGGTCCCAACCGGGCGCTTGCCACAGGTGGATTGCGCTATTGGGACGATGGCCGCGATGTGCCTGATGTTAGCATCACACTTTATGACTATCCTGAAACCAAAAACCATGCGGCCTTTAATGCATCCTTCCGGGTGAATTTCATTGCCGGTAGTGGTGAGGGCTACGGCTTCCGTCTGGTGGGAACCGAAGGTGAAATGCACGTGGGTTCGGACCGGATTAAACTGGTCCGATCGAAACTGGG
>JAUVIT010000013.1 GCA_030592605.1 Bacteroidota bacterium | reverse complement strand
TATTGAATAATCACATTTGCTCCAGGGAGACTCTGGGTCATATTAAAGCGATGCTGGAAGGAGTGGTGGACAGCGGGACTGCCAGGAACCTGGCCAACAGCCACTATAAAATTGCCGGTAAGACCGGTACCGCACAGGTGTCGGTAAGTAATGAGGGTTATACCAAATTGTACCAGGCTTCATTTGTGGGTTATTTTCCGGCCGATCAACCCAAGTACTCTTGCATTGTGGTAGTCAATGCTCCGTCTAAACAGATTTATTACGGGAATGTTGTGGCTGGTCCCATATTCAGGGCGATCACGGACCGGATCTATGTAAGGGACTTTGAATTACACAAAGACCAAAGACTGCTTACAGAGCAAAGCCTGCAGGCCCCTTATTCCAAGAGTGGCAGTGGCGATGACCTGGCAGCTGTTTTTGCACACCTCAATCTCACATTACAACAGCATGGAGATGAAAGCCTGTGGGTTTCCACACGAAGTACTCCGGAGGGAGTTATCTCTTCCTCCAGACAGGTCTCCTTTCATCTGGTGCCCAATGTGGTGGATATGGGATTGAAAGATGCGGTCTACCTGCTGGAAAGCAGAGGATTAAAGGTGGTGGCCGATGGAAGGGGTACCGTACGTGGACAGAGTCAGGTAGCGGGTAGTACCATTCGGAAAGGAACTGTTATCAAACTGAATATGAGTTTAAACGAAGGATAGTTGAGACTGAAAGAGATCATACAGGATTTGGAGATCACCGTTCGAAACGGAGATCAGGATCCCCATATCAGGGCTATCACTTTCGATTCACGGGAGGTCCGGAAGGGGGATCTCTTTGTAGCCATCAGGGGGGTAGAGGCCGATGGTCACAACTATATTGATGCGGCCATAGCTTCCGGTGCAGCAGCACTGATCTGTGAAGAAGCAGGCGACAGGGGTGATCCAGGTATTCCCCTTATTTGCGTGCCGGACAGCCGTAAGGCACTTGCCCGGATGGCATCCACATGGTACGGTCATCCCTCCACTGAATTGAGTCTGGTTGGCATTACCGGAACCAATGGAAAGACCACCATTGCCACGCTCTTACACCAGATGCATCAAAGGATGGAATTCAGGGCAGGACTGATCTCCACCATTCAGATCTTGATTGGAGAGGAGTCCCGTCCGGCCACACACACCACACCCGATCCCTTGCAAATCAATGCAGTACTACGGGAGATGGTGGATGCCGGCTGTGAATACTGCTTTATGGAGGTAAGCTCCCATGCCATCGACCAGGAACGTGTAGAGGGCCTGGAATTTGACGGCGGAATCTTTACCAACCTTACCCGGGATCACCTGGATTACCACAAGGATTTCAGGGAGTACCTCAATGTTAAGAAACGCTTTTTTGATCGCTTGCCTGATTTTGCTTTTGCCCTGGTAAATGGGGATGATAAGAATGGCTTAGTTATGCTGCAGAACAGCCGTGCAGAACAGCATATCTATAGCCTGCGCTCCGTGTGTGATTTCAGGGGAAAGATCACCGAAATGCACCTGGAGGGATCGGCCATGGAGATCAATGGTCGTGAAGTGTGGGTGAAGCTTCCGGGCAGATTTAATGCTTCAAATCTTCTGTGTGCATATGGAGCATCCATTTTACTAGGGCATCATCCCGATGATGTGATGGCTGCATTAAGTGAACTGAGCCCTGTGGCCGGCAGATTCGAGACATATCAAAGTGACAGAGGGACCACCGTGATTGTGGATTATGCACATACCCCGGATGCACTGCAAAATGTACTGGATACCATCCATGAAGTCAATGTGGCCGGTGGTGAAATCATCACTGTGGTGGGAGCCGGAGGCAACAGGGACAGGGGGAAGCGTCCGGAAATGGCAAGGATTGTAGCCAGAGCCAGTCATAAGGTAATCCTCACCTCCGATAATCCCAGGGATGAGGATCCGGAAGAGATCCTGAATGAGATGATGGAGGGAGTACCGAAGCAAGCACTTGATCGCACCATGCGCATTGTGAGTCGGGAGGAGGCCATCCGCACAGCATGCATCATTGCTGGGGAGAAAGATATCATTCTGGTGGCCGGTAAGGGTCATGAACTTACCCAGGAAATTGCCGGTGAGCGTAAGGCATTTGATGATATGGAGATTTTAAAGCAAAACTTAAAGGGATAGGCCATGATATATCACCTGTTTGAATACCTTGAGCAGTTCGATTTACCGGGAGCAGGAATGTTTCAGTACCTCTCCTTCCGGGCTTCCTTTGCGGTCATTACATCCCTGGTTATTTCTATGATATTCGGGAAGCGGATCATCAAGATGCTTAAACGGAAGCAGATTGGAGAGTCGGTTCGTGACCTGGGACTCCATGGACAGAATGAGAAGCAGGGCACACCCACTATGGGAGGGATCATAATTCTCGCATCGATTATCATACCGGTGCTGCTCTTTGCCAATCTCACCAACATCTACATTATCCTGATGCTGGTGGCAACCGTCTGGATGGGGCTGATCGGATTCCTGGACGATTACATCAAGGTATTCAAAAAGAACAAGGAAGGCTTGCGTGGAAAGTTCAAGGTGATTGGACAGGTAGGACTTGGGCTCATTGTAGGATTGACCCTATACTTTAGCGACGATGTGATGATTCGTGAGCGGATTCAGATTACCCAGGAAAATTTCAACGAGTACAAGACCGAGGAGATGCAGGTGGATCAGGCTGGGAACCTCTATATCATCCAGGAACACAAGGATTTACTTACCACCATCCCCTTTGTAAAGAATAACGAATTCGATTATTCCTGGTTGATCTGGTTCAGTGGGAAGTATGCGGACCACTTTGTATGGATCATCTTTGTACTGGCAGTAATTTTTATTGTGACAGCGGTCTCCAATGGAGCCAATATCACCGATGGGCTCGACGGACTCACCACGGGGTCGGCGGCAATTATCGGGGTTACTCTGGGTGTGCTGGCCTGGTTGTCGGGAAACGCCATCTATTCTAATTACCTGAATATAATGCATATCCCCCAGGCAGGTGAACTGGTCATTTTTGCCGGTGCATTTATAGGGGCCACCATCGGGTTTCTATGGTATAACTCCTATCCGGCCCAAGTCTTTATGGGCGATACGGGGAGTCTGGCCCTGGGAGGGATAATTGCTGTATTTGCTGTTGTGATCCGAAAGGAGTTATTGATCCCCATTATATGTGGAGTATATCTGGTAGAGAGCCTCTCGGTGATTTTACAGGTTGGCTGGTTCAAACGAACAAAACAAAAATATGGTGAAGGCAGAAGATTATTTCTGATGGCACCTATACATCACCATTACCAGAAGAAAGGATTTCCCGAGCCTAAGATTGTGACCAGGTTCTGGATTGTAGGAATTATGCTGGCGGTGATATCAATTGTCACCCTGAAGATGAGATAATATATTAAAACATACCCTATGGAAAACAGAGAACGTATAGTAATCCTTGGTGCAGGTGAAAGTGGGACCGGAGCAGCCATACTGGCCCGCTCAAAAGGATTTGATGTTTTTGTTTCGGATGCTGGAAAGATCAAACCTTTTTACCGGGACTTGCTGGACGAGTACCAGGTGATCTATGAATCGGGAGGACATACCGAGCGACTGATCATTAATGCTACAGAGGTGATTAAGAGCCCGGGAATTCCCGAGAGTGCTCCCATTATCAAGCTGTTACGCAAAAAGGAGGTCCAGATTATCTCCGAAATTGAGTTTGCAGGGCGCTATACCAATGCCAAGAAGATTTGCGTTACCGGTAGCAATGGGAAGACCACCACCACCTCGCTGATCCATCACATGATGCGAAAGGCAGGCCTGAATGTGGGTATGGCAGGGAATGTGGGACGCAGCTTTGCTCTCCAGGTGGCCACTGAGGCCTATGATTACTACGTGCTGGAGCTTAGCAGTTTTCAGCTGGACGGGATGTACCAGTTCAAAGCAGACATTGCTATTATGCTCAATATTACCCCCGATCACCTCGACCGTTACGATTATAATTTCCAGAACTATGTGGATTCCAAGTTTCGGGTGACTCAGAATTTGACCGAGGAGGAATATTTTGTCTTCTGTTCCGACGATGAGATCACCATTAAGGAGTTGGAGAAAATTGTTAACAGGGCCGAGCAGCTACCTTTTGCCTATCAGAAAAAGGAACATGATGTGGCCTGGGTGGAGCATGATGAGGAGCTTCATATTGAATTTGACGATGTGGACTTCAGTATGTCTGTACAGGAGCTCGCACTAAAAGGAAGACACAATACTTACAACAGTATGGCTGCCGGTATTGCAGGGAACGTTCTGAAGATCCGAAATGATGTGATCCGCGAAGCACTGATGGATTTCCAGGGAGTGGAACACCGCCTGGAAACTGTTACCAAGGTTCACGGGATCAATTTCATCAATGATTCCAAGGCCACCAATGTAAACTCCACCTGGTATGCCCTGGAAAGTGTAAAAGGCTCTACAGTCTGGATCGTTGGGGGAGTGGATAAGGGCAACGATTACAGCGAGCTCTATAAGCTGGTGGAGAATAAGGTAAAAGCCATAGTTTGTCTGGGCAAGGAAAATGATCGTGTCCTGAAAGCATTCAGTGGAAAAGTTGAATCCATAGTTGAGTCCGGGAACATGGAGGAAGCAGTGAAGGCTGCCTACTACCTGGCCAGGGATGGGGAAACCGTGCTTCTGTCACCGGCCTGTGCCAGTTTTGACCTTTTTGAGAGTTTTGAGGACCGTGGACGACAGTTCAAGGATGCTGTGAGATCACTCTGATAATTGTTAAATGAAGATACGAAGGTACATAAAAGGCGATAGGATTATCTGGATGGTGGTATTGATCCTCCTGGTGATATCCCTCCTGTCGGTTTACAGCTCTACCGGATCGCTGGCATACCAGCACCGGTCGGGGAACACCTTCTTTTACCTGTTCCGCCAGCTCAAGTTTATCCTGCTGGGAGTCCTGATCATATTCTTTGTACACCTGGTTCCCTATCGTATCTTCAGCAGGGTATCTGTCTTTGCTCTCTACCTGTCTATTCCCTTACTGATCCTCACCCTGATTGCAGGGACCAATATCAATGAGGCCACCCGCTGGTTGCAGATTCCGGGTACCGGACTTACCATACAGCCTTCCGATTTTGCCAAGATTGCGCTGGTGATGTATCTGGCCAAGATCCTTTCGGTGAACCAGAATAACATCAAGGATTTTAAAGGGGTGTTCGGCAAGATCTCTCTGGCTATTATTGGAACCTGTGCTCTGATTCTGCCGGCTAATTTTTCCACGGCTTTGATTGTATTTGTGACCGCATTCAGCCTGATGTTCGTTGGACGAATTCCGGTCAGGTACCTGGGATTAATGATCTTTACGGGGATTTTTGCCTTATCAATTTTTATAGGCGGGGCACTGCTTCTTAACAAGGAAGGCAGGATCGCAACCTGGAAGAACCGAATCGAGAATTATGTGGATGGTGAAGGCGATAGCTACCAGGCCGACCAGGCCAAGGTGGCCATTGTACAGGGAGGACTTTTCGGGAAGGGGCCTGGAAATAGTACGCAGCGTAACCTTTTGCCTCATCCCTACTCCGATTTTATTTATGCCATCATCATCGAAGAGTATGGCACCCTGGTTGGTGGGATCCTGGTGATTGCACTCTATCTATGGCTCTTTTTCAGGGCCGGAATGATTATCCGCCGAAGCAAAAGTACCTACGGGGCCTTCCTGGCCTTTGGTCTCTCCATGGGGCTGGTATTGCAAGCCTTTGTGAATATGGCTGTTGCAGTGGGATTGGTTCCGGTTACCGGTCAGACCCTTCCCCTGGTAAGTATGGGTGGTTCATCTATCTTCTTTACCAGCATGGCCACCGGAATGATCCTCTCGGTGAGCTGGGGAACCAAAGAGATGCCAGAAGAGGAGGGGGAACCAGAGAAAGAAAGTGATGAAAACGCAGTATCGGGCGATCCAGCACCGGCTGCTGACAAGAAAGCGGATCCGGCTCCCAAAGCTGTAAAAGAGAACACGAATAAGCGAACCGAATTTGAAATCAATGCATAAGAGACCTTCATATCGCATACTGATCGGAGGGGGTGGGACCGGTGGACATGTGTTCCCGGCCATTGCCATCGCAGATGCATTGAAGGAGAAGGATCCGGGTATGGAGTTTCTCTTTGTGGGTGCAATGGGTAAACTGGAGATGGAGAAAGTGCCCGAGGCAGGCTATTCCATTGAGGGCTTGCCGGTGGCAGGATTTCAGCGAAGGCTTACACTGAAAAATATCAGCTTTTTCTATAAACTTCTTGTAAGTATGATCCGGTCCCGCAAGATCATAGCTCGCTTCTCGCCCAATCTTGCTGTGGGTGTGGGTGGATATGCCAGTGGTCCGATTCTGAAAGCTGCAGCCCGAAAGGGAATTCCCATACTGATTCAGGAGCAGAACTCTTATGCCGGGGTAACCAACCGGCTGCTTGCCCGGTCGGCCCGATGCATTTGTGTGGCCTATGAAAAGATGGAACGCTATTTCCCGGCAGACCGCATTGTGCTAACAGGGAATCCTGTTCGACAAAATCTGCTGGAACTCCAGGCGGATCCTGCTGAGGGGTACATAAAATATGAGATTGAAAAGGGGAAAAAAGTGTGCCTGGTAGTAGGTGGCAGCCTGGGTGCCCGTACCCTGAACCACAGTTTTATGGAGGGCATGGACAAAATTAACAGAGAGGACCTGGTGATCCTCTGGCAATGTGGAAAGTTTTATCACACTGAGCTTAAAGAGAAGGTGAAGGCCAGTGGACTTAAGAATATCCGCTTGATGCCTTTTATTTCGAGAATGGACCTGGCTTATGGAGTGGCGGATATCATTGTTTCCCGCGCAGGAGCCTTAAGTATTTCGGAGCTGTGCATTGTAGGTAAACCGGTGATCCTTGTGCCTTCTCCCAATGTAGCCGAAGATCATCAGACTCATAATGCCAAGTCACTGGTGAGCAAAGATGCAGCCCTGATGATCCCCGATGTTGATGCCAGGGAGCAGCTGGTGGACCGGATGCTCTTATTGATGGAGAATCGGGCTGAGCAGGAGAACTTATCTAAGAATATCAAGCAACTTGGCATTGTTGATGCTTCGCAGAGGATCGCGGCCGAGGTGCAACTTATATTGAATGAACAATGATCTGGACAAATTTAAATAATGTCTATTTTATTGGTGTGGGCGGCATCGGAATGAGTGCCCTGGCACGCTATTTTGTAAGTCAGGGTAAGGCAGTAGCCGGGTATGACCGGGTTTCCACTGTACTCACCGATCAACTGCATCGTGAGGGAGTTGATATCTGTTTTGAGGACCGCTCGCAGCTTATTCCCAAAGTCTTCCGGAATCCGGAACGGACCCTGGTAGTTTATACACCAGCCGTTCCCGAACAGCATCAGCAGCTGAACTATTTTCGTAAGGGAGGATTTCGTGTGATTAAGAGATCGGTGGCCCTGGGAGAGGTCTTTAACACAGGCAGGGGCGTAGGAGTAGCCGGCACCCATGGCAAGACCTCCATTTCAACCATGCTGGCTCATGTCCTGAGCTCTTCAACCCTGGGATGCAATGCCTTCCTGGGAGGAATCAGTAAGAACAGCTCCAGCAATCTTTATCTCGATCCTGCTTCAAAAGTAATTATCGCTGAGGCAGATGAATTTGACCGCTCCTTCCTGACCCTTTTCCCTGAAATTGCCGTGCTCTCATCCATGGATGCAGATCACCTCGATATCTATCACTCGGTGGAGAATATCCACAGGGGATTTGAGTCCTATGTCGCGCAGATCCGTGAGAAGGGGAAATTGATTTTAAAGTTTGGGCTTAGCCCGAAGGTAAGCGATCATGTGAGCGTCTATACCTACTCTGTAGATCAGAAGGAGGCCGACTATCATGTAAACAATCTGGTCCTGGATGGTCTGGGTTACCGCTTTAGTGTGAAGACACCTCATTCAGTTCTTCCGGAAATTAAACTGCAGATACCCGGCATATTAAATGTGGAGAATGCCCTGGCAGCTATTGCAGTGGCTCACCAGATGGGTGTCTCTTCAGAAGCCATAGTCCATGCCCTGTCCGTTTATCAGGGTGTACAGCGGCGCTTTGATGTGCAGGTTCACAATGAGCGAAGGGTCTACATCGACGATTATGCCCATCATCCCACAGAGATCACTGCCTTCCTCACATCACTAAGGGCACTCTTCCCGGATAAAAAGATATGTGGAATCTTCCAGCCCCATCTCTATTCCAGGACCCGCGATTTTGCGGATCAGTTTGCAAAGAGCCTGGAGTTGCTCGATCAACTTATTCTGATGGAGATTTACCCGGCCAGGGAAGAGCCTATCCCCGGGGTAAGTTCAGAGATGCTTCTGGACCTTGTTCAGATGGAGGAGAAGGTACTTATAAAACGGGAGCAGTTATTGCGGGTGGTGAAGGAGAGAAACCCCGAGGTGCTGGTGACCATGGGAGCAGGTGATATTAACCAGTTTGTAGGACCACTTAAGGAGTGGTGTTTGAGAATATAATGCGCAGGATTTTAAAAATATTGACCTGGATGGGACTTGCTGCATGGTTTGTTGTAATCCTGGGATTTGTCTCCGGAGAAGCGGACCAGGTGATTTGCATGCGCATCGATGTGGTGCTTTCCGATACGGTTCACAGCAGGTTTGTGACCGATCCTGATATAAGGGCCATGTTTCGCTCGCAAGGCTTGCAATTGCAGGGTTACCCGATGAAGGAAATCAATACCCGGGAGCTTGAGAGGCTCCTGGAGAAGAATGCCTATATCAAGGAAGCAGAAGTGAGCACCGATGTAAGCGGAAGGATGGAGATTCGCCTGGAGCAGCGTATTCCGCTGGTACGGATCATGCCCGAGGGTAAAGCGGGTTTCTATCTTGATACCGAAGGAAAGGCACTTCCGCTTTCGAATCAGTTTGTGCCCCATATTTTTCTGGTATCGGGAAACATTGAAGATGCAGATGGGAGCACCGGGACGAGCACACAACTTGAGGAGATACATCGCTTCTGTACCTATGTGACAGAACATCCCTTCTGGAGTGAGCAGATTCAACAGCTATATGTGAACCGCAGAGGGGAATATGAACTGATTCCGAGGGTAGGAGCGCATCAGATTCTGATGGGGAGCATGGAGCAGTGGGATAAAAAATTGAGAAACCTGGAGTTGCTTTACCAACAGGGATTATCAGCTTATGGATGGAACAGTTACGGAACCATTAATTTGAAATATACCAATCAAGTAATATGTACTAAACGTTAAGACTATGGCAACAAAAGAAAAGATTGTAGCTGCGGTAGACATCGGTACAACCAAGATCGTAAGCCTGGTAGGCAGGTTGAATGAACAGGGCAAACTGGAAGTCCTGGGCATTAGCCAGACACCTTCTAAGGGAGTTAAACGCGGGGTTGTGTTGAATATCGAGGAGACCGTTAATGCAATTCAAACCACCTCTTCCGATGCATTCGAGCAATCGGGAATTAAGTTCAACGAAGTTTTTGTAGGTATCGCCGGACAGCATATCAAGTCTGTTAAGAACAGGGGATATATCAACCGCGACTCCTACGACGATGAGATCACCCGCGATGATCTCCAAAACCTGATCGACGACATGCATAAGATCCCGGTGGATGTGGGGGAGGAGATCCTCCATGTGCTACCGCAGAGCTATATCGTCGACAATGAAACCGGAGTGAAGAACCCGGTTGGGATGTTCGGAAAGCGTCTGGAGGCCAATTTCCATATTGTTATTGGACAGATCTCTTCGGCCAGGAACATCGAAAAATGTATTAACAGGGTTGGCCTTGATGTGAAGCAACTGGTATTGGAACCACTGGCTTCCAGTGCTGCGGTGCTCACCGACGATGAGAAGGAGGCAGGGGTAGCCCTGATAGATATCGGGGGTGGCACCACCGATGTGGCGGTCTACTATGACGATGTGATCCGCCATACTGCGGTGATTCCCTTTGGGGGCAATGTAATTACCCGTGATATTAAAGAGGGATGTGCCATATTGCAGCGACAGGCAGAATCCCTGAAGGTCCAGTTTGGATCGGCACTGGGCGATCTGGCTCAGGAGGATAAGGTGGTCACCATACCCGGGATTTCCGGAAGGGAACCCAAAGAGATCAGCTTCCGAAGCCTGGCATTTATAATCCAGTCCCGCATGGAGGAGATCATCGATGCAGTCAGCTATGAAATTGAGAATTCCGGATACATGGATAAACTGAGTGCCGGTATCGTTCTCACCGGTGGAGGCTCCATGCTGAAACACCTGAACCAGCTGGTGAAGTTTAAAACCGGGATGGATGTACGCCTTGGGTTTCCGGGCGAAATGATGGCTGCTGACTCTTCCGATGAGATAAATCAGCCCATGTTCTCAACCTCGGTGGGACTCCTGCTAAAGGGCCTGGAGTATTATCATGAGAAGAATGAGGAGATGAAGATTAAGAAGCCCCTGGAGATCGAAGAGGAGGAGCCGCTTGATGAGATGGTAGAGGAGAAGAAAGCCAGGAAGGGAATGAAGAAGGGCAAAATTCTGGAAAATCTGAAGAACACCCTGAGTGATATTTTTGATGAGACTGATGTGAAAATGTAGAAAAGCCAAACCCATGGAAGATTTAATGAATTTCGATCTGCCGCCCGAGCGGTCATCCCAAATTAAAGTAATTGGTGTTGGAGGTGGAGGAAGCAATGCGGTGAACCACATGTACAAGAAGGGAATCCAGGATGTAAATTTTATAGTATGCAATACCGATGCCCAGGCGCTGCACAATAGTCCGGTAGCTGTAAAATTGCAGCTGGGTGATGTGCTGACCGAAGGGAGAGGTGCAGGCAGTAAATCTGAGATTGGAAGACAAGCGGCCATGGAGAGCATCGATAGGATCAAGGAGGTATTGTCCAGTAATACCAACATGGTTTTTATCACTGCAGGAATGGGTGGAGGTACCGGCACCGGTGCAGCACCCGTAATTGCCAGTACAGCGAAAGAGATGGGAATACTGACTGTTGCCATAGTCACCATTCCCTTTCGCTTTGAGGGTCCCGAGCGCATCAACCAGGCCATTGAAGGCATTAACCAGCTGAAGGATCATGTGGATTCCCTGCTTGTGATTAACAATGAGAAGTTACGGGAGATTTATGGAAACCTGACTGTAAGCAAATCATTTGAACAGGCCGATGATGTTCTGGCCATTGCCGCTAAGGGGATTGCTGAGATCATTACCGTTCACGGCTATATTAATGTGGATTTTGCCGATGTGCAAACGGTGATGAACAACAGTGGGGTAGCCATTATGGGTTCAGCCACCGCCACAGGCGAAGACCGGGCAAAAAAGGCCATCGAAGAGGCCCTCACATCACCACTCCTTAACAACAACGATATCGAAGGGGCCAGAAGTGTATTGCTCAATATTACTTCGGGATCGCAGGAGATCACCATGGATGAAGTTTCCGAGATTACAGACTATGTGGTAAGTGCCACTTCGCGCGATACAACACTGATCTGGGGAATTGGAAGTGATGAATCGCTGGGAGAGGATATTAGCGTAACCATTATTGCCACCGGATTCAGAATGAACAGCATACCTGAAGTCTATGTGGGCAGGAAACAGAAGCATAAGGTACCTCTGCGCGATTCAGGTAAGAGTGCCAACCTGGCAGATGGACACTCCAATGCGGTTCCCGCCCAGGGAGCACTCTCCTTTGGTGTGAAAGATAAGGAGGATTCGGAGGAGTATATCCTGATGGAACAGTCCGAAGAGACAGATCCCGAGGCCCGGGAGAAAAAGTTGGCCGATCGGGTGAGGAGTCTGCGTGAGACCCATGAGAAGCTGAGAGACAGAGGTTATTTGAGCGGTTCGGGTGATGATGAAATTGAAGAGCTGGAGAATGTACCTGCTTATGTACGCAAAAACATCCCCATCGACCAGCAGAAACACTCGGAGGAAAAAGAGGTAAGTCGCTACCGTCTTACAGATAACCAGGATGAGGGGGATGAGGGGCCCAAACTTCGCCCCGATAACTCTTACCTGCACGATAATGTAGACTAGCCATC
This sequence comes from Bacteroidota bacterium, assembly GCA_030592605.1. Lineage (GTDB taxonomy): Bacteria > Bacteroidota > Bacteroidia > Bacteroidales. The sequence continues at coordinate 1,080 of JAUVIT010000013.1, read as the reverse complement.
ACCTGGAGCAAGAACCTTACCGTAGCTGATATTTGTGTCTGCCCACCAATAACAGGGTTTCAGTGGTTCTGCTCCAGGATGGTTAATATTATACATAATTGAAAAGGACTCAAAAACCATCGTTATGAAAAGATACCTGATTGCCGCAATGCTAATTTTGATGGCCATCTCATGCGCTCCCAACAAAGAAAAGGAGAGTGAATCTCCCCTGTCAGTAGAGGATCAACGCATGGAGTGGTGGAGAGAGGCACGCTTTGGCCTCTTTATTCACTGGGGTTTGTATGCCCAGCCCGCTGGTGAATGGAAGGGAGAGGAGGTCCCTGGTATCAGCGAATGGATCATGGCCAGGGCTGAAATTCCGGTAAAGGAATACGAGCAGCTGACCACAACGTTTAACCCGGTAAAGTATGATGCAGAAGAATGGGTCAGACTGGCCAAAGAGGCAGGTATGAAATACATTGTGATAACCTCCAAGCACCATGATGGTTTTGCCATGTTTCATTCAAAGGCCAGCGCTTATAACATTGTAGATGCCACTCCATTTGATCGCGATCCTCTGAAGGAGCTTGCAGAGGCGTGTGAGGAAGAAGGAATCCGGCTCGGGTTTTACTATTCTCAGGCCCAGGACTGGCATGAACCGGGTGGAACCTATTGGAACATTGAACAGGGGGAACCACACTGGGATCCTGCCCTGGAACGTGATTCCCTGATGTCATACATAAATGGAAAAGCGGTGCCCCAGGTAAAGGAAATTCTGGAGAATTACGGTGGACTCGATATTCTCTGGTGGGATACCCCCAGGGGGATGACCGAAGAAGCGGCAGAGGCTCTACAGGCTGTGGCCAACCAGTACCCTGCCATGATTACCAACAACCGCCTGTACAGGCCCTGGCCCGGCGATTTTTCCACACCCGAGCAGCATGTACCCCCCACTGGACTGGATTACGACTGGGAAGTCTGTATGACCATGAATACCAGCTGGGGATTTAAGCACTATGATCATAACTGGAAATCGTCCGAGACCCTGATCCGGATGCTTGTGGATATTGCCAGCAAGGGTGGCAACCTCTTACTCAATGT
>JAUVIT010000086.1 GCA_030592605.1 Bacteroidota bacterium | reverse complement strand
CTGTGACAATAAAGCAGTACAGATGAATATCCATGCCGGTTTTAGCCAGGATGGCATCCATTGGGAGATCGACCATCAGCCCATTGAGATGCAAGCCGGCAACACACAGATGATCGAATCTGATTATAAATATGATCCACGGGTTACCTGGTTGGAGGACAGGTACTGGGTAAGCTGGTGCAACGGCTATCAGGGTCCGACCATAGGGCTCGCTTATACCTACGATTTCAAGGAATTTTTCCAGTGTGAAAATGCCTTTCTTCCCTTCAACCGGAACGGAGTCCTTTTTCCCGAGCGAATCGATGGTAAATATGCCATGTTGAGTCGTCCCAGCGATAACGGACATACCCCGTTCGGGGATATATATATCAGCTTCAGTCCCGACATGAAATACTGGGGGGAACACCGATGTGTCATGAAGGTAAGCCCCTTTGAACAGAGTGCCTGGCAATGCACCAAGATCGGGGCAGGTTCGGTCCCCATACGCACGGATGAAGGATGGTTGATATTCTATCATGGAGTCATAAATACCTGCAATGGATTTCGCTATTCCATGGGAGCTGCCATTCTGGATATGAAAGATCCATCCAGGGTCCTGTACCGTACCCAGCCCTATTTGCTTGCTCCTGCAGCACCATACGAACTTGCAGGGGATGTCCCCAATGTCCTGTTCCCGACAGCCGCTTTATCCGATAAGGAAAAGGTTTCCATCTACTACGGGGCTGCGGATACTGTAGTGGGACTTGCCTTCGGATATCTTCAGGAGATCCTCGATTTTACCAGAGCAAACTCCCTCTGACATATATATAAATTGTATTTTTGATTTCTTACTCATTATTATCCCAAAAGAGATTATGGAAAGAAGAGATTTTATTCGAAAGAGCGTGCTCGGCGCAGCAGCTTTTACCATTGTACCACGACATGTTCTCGGGGGACCTGGCTTTACGGCCCCCAGTGACCAGATTACCAAAGCCATTGTTGGTGTAGGTGGAATTGGATACAACCATCACTTTACACGAGAGGGCCGCCTGGTTGCCGTTTGCGATGTGGACAGGCTTCACCTGGAACGAGCCGTGAAGAGGGCGGGTGAAGGAGTAAAGGCTTATTCGGATTTCCGTGAGCTCCTGCTCCAAAAGGATATCGATATCGTGCATATTGCCACTCCCCCACACTGGCACGGAACCATGTCGGTGATGGCTGCTGATGCCGGGAAGGATATCTGGTGTGAAAAACCCATGACAAGAACCATTGGGGAAGGAAAGAAAGTCATTGAGGCCGTAAACAGAAATGGAAGTATGTTCAGACTGAATACCTGGTTCCGTTTCAGGGGTGGTTTCTATGGTCTGGGTACAAGCGTAAAACCCCTAAAGAAGATTATAGATAGCGGAGTGCTGGGATGGCCCCTGAAGGTTACTGTCAGCGGAATAACCGGCTACGACTGGAAATTTTACTGGAGTGGTGATACAAACCTAAGGCCGGAGCCAGTGCCCGAGCACCTGGACTACAATATGTGGCTGGGGCCTGCCCCGGTCAAACCCTACAATCCCTTGCGTGTACACTCCAAGTTCCGTGGATTCTGGGATTATGACGGGGGCGGATTGGGCGATATGGGTCAGCACTACCTCGATCCGGTACAATATATGCTCAGCAAGGACAACACCAGTCCCATTAAGGTGGAGGTGGATGCACCCCAGCAACACTTCGATGCAGTGGGATCCTGGCGGAGGATCACTTATACTTATGAAGACGGGTGCCAGATCATCCTGGATGGTGAGAACAGGGACAAGGATGCCGCCTATATTGAAGGACCCAATGGCAAGATTTACCGTGGATTCCGTTCCACCATACCCAACATCCAGCAGCTGGCAGCCACACTGCCAGATCCGGAACCTCAGATTACCTCTTTTCATGAATCGGTCCGGACCCGGCAGAAGTTTGCCCTCAATGAAATGAACGGTCACCGCTCAGCCATCATCGTCAATATGGGTGTGATAGCGTTGAGACTTGGCCGCACCCTTCATTTCGATCCTGTTAAACAGGAATTTATTAATGATGAAGGGGCCAATCGGCTGATCTCTCCTGAGATGCGCTCACCCTGGAGTATTTAAGAATCTGCCATTACAAAAAAGCTTACAAGCATGAAACATATAAGAATCACCCTCGTAATACTGTTTGCTCTGCTGCTGATCTCCAATCCAATTGCAGCACAGGATAACAGAACCCTGGATACTAAAGTTGCCGACCTGCTCGTGCAGGTACCTGCCAATGATCAGCAAAAACTGAATGAGCAAATGCAAGCCATGCTCAGCATGGAAGAGGCCGGACTCCAGATGATCCTGGACCTGGTCATTCTCCCGGGTACCGGCGATGACACCAAGGCACGTATGGCAATTGAAAGCCTGTCACGCTATCTCAGTCAGCCCAGCATGGCCGGGGAACAAAGCAGATGGGAAACTTTGATCCTTAAGGAGATTGAAAAAAGGGAGGATCCCTTTGTAAAGAGCTTTTTCATCAGCCAACTGAACTATTTTGGAAGTGATGCATCCATCACACATCTTACACCATATCTGACCGATCCTAAATTGCAGGACCCGGTGATCAGGGCCATACGGGATATACATCCGGAAAAAGCAGCAGATCTCTTTGCGGATCGTCTCCAAAGCTGCGAAGGCAGAACACTAATAGCGCTGGTCAATGCCATAAAGAACACCGGAAACAGCCGTCACGCTGATGCAGTAGCCTCACTGGCAGGATCTGATTCTCCAGAGCTCCAACGAAGTGTGTTAGCCTGTCTGGCTTCACTGGGCAATCCTGATTCTTATGGGCTATTAAGTGACGCTGCTAAAAATGCAGCCTATTTGCCCGAGCCCAGCCGTGCCACTGGCAGCCTGATTGTCTATGCACAAACCTTATCGAAGCAAGACGAACACCAGTTAAGTCTGAAAATTTGCAAACACATAAATAAAAAGTGCACGGCTTCGGAACAGATGCACTTTAAGAGTGCCGCCCTGATCACTGCAGCCGGGAACGATGCCATTGAGAAGAGCGTCTCCCTGCTGGTGGATGCCATGAAAGTGGATAACAAGCCCTATCGCATGACGGCCATTCGCTATGCAGCTGCAAATAGCACCCCGGTTAATCCCTGGCTCTCTGCTCTTAACAGCAGCAAAGACAGTGAGGTGAAAGCTGAGATCCTCAGTCTGTTCGGGATGCTTAAAAGCGGCGAAACTGTGAACATTGTTTCCAGTTATATGGATGACCCTGATGCTGCTGTAAGGCAACAGGCAGTTCTGACACTGGCAATGCTCAAGAAAAGTGAGGCGGTTCCCGCCATCCTCACATATACCCTCTCCTATCCAGCTGAGCCGGATAGCAAAACAGCCCGGGAAGCCCTCCTTCAGACCGTTGGAATGGATCAACTCCCCCTCTTAACAGCTGCTTTGGATGGGGCACCTGAAGATGCTAATGTAGTCCTGATAGAGGTAATTGCAGCCAAGGGCGACCCCGAATCATTCGACATCCTTTACGCTCAGATCGAGCAAACAGGAGCTGAAAGATCAGCCGCTATAGATAATCTTTATCTGGTCTCCGATCAGGGAGATCTGGGCAATCTGATGAAACTTTTTGACCAGCTGGAAGACAAAGATGAAATAGCGGCCATTGAAACAGCGCTGGTCGCTTCCATTAACCGAGGATCCCATAAGGAGGTAAGCACCCAGGCCCTTCTCTTGCATGCAGCAAGAACCTATTCGGTAGAAAAATACATTGGAGTGCTGGCAAAAGTGGGTGGCAAAGAGGCCCTGGAAGCTGTATTTGAATCTTATGGTTCCGGGGACGAAGAGACCCGGAAACGAGCATTTACCGGCTTGATAAAGTCGGACGATATATATGCCGCCTCTCCCCTGTTTAAAATCTGCACCCAATCGACCGTAGCCCAGGAGAAGGATGCAGCCTTTAAAAGTTACATACGGATTGTCTCTTCATCCTCACTTCCCGATGATCAGAAACTACTGCTATTGAGAAAAATAGAAACTCTTGCCAGTAGTCCCGATGACACCGGACTGTTAATCAGGGCTATGGGTAGAATAAAGACCTTTCTCAGTTTTGTGACCCTGAGTACTTACCTTGAGGAAGAAGAACTGAAGAGTCAGGCTGCCAATGCCCTGGTAATTGTAGTGCTTCCCAGCAATGGCCTGGACAATGGCATGAAAGGGAAACTGGTTAAACATAAATTGATCATAGCCAGGGATATTATTACGGGTCCTGACACCGAATACCTGAAGATCGATATCCAGAATTACCTGGATAAGATGACCGAAGAAGCAGGGTTTGTTTCTATGTTCAAGGGGACCGATCTATCAGGATGGCAGGGACTGGCCACCGATCCGGTAACAAAGGCCGGACTATCCGAAAAGAAGCTACAGAAGCTCCAGGATGAGGCCAATGAGAAACTGGTGGAGAACTGGAGTGTCAGGGATAATTGTATTGTTTTTAATGGCGATGGCTCCAACCTCTGCAGCATTAAGGAGTATGGCTCCTTTGAGATGGTCGTGGACTGGAGAATCACCAAAAAAGGCGATTCGGGCATCTACCTGCGCGGTACTCCCCAGGTTCAGATCTGGGATACCACCAGGGTGGAAGCTGGTGCCCAGGTAGGATCTGGCGGACTCTACAACAACAAAGTGCATGAAAGTATACCTCTGCTGGTGGCAGATAATCCCATTGGCGACTGGAATACCTTCCACATTATCATGATCGATGAAAAAGTGACCGTATACCTTAATGGACTGCTGGTGGTGGACAATGTGGTGATGGAGAATTACTGGGACCGAAGCATTCCCATCTACCCCAAAGGTTCCATTGAATTGCAGGCCCATGGCACCGACCTGGCTTTCAGGGATATTTATGTGAAGGAACTGGATACTGATGCCAATAGCCTTACTGAAGCCGAAAAAACTGATGGATTTGTTAGCCTGTTCAATGGTAAAGATCTCACCAACTGGGCCGGCAATGAACACTCTTACTCTGTGGAGGATGGAACCATCGTGATCCGACCGACTAAAGGCGGGGGAAACCTCTTTACCGCAAAAGAGTATGCCGATTTTATTTTCCGTTTTGAGTTCAAACTGACACCCGGTGCAAATAACGGACTTGGGATCAGGACTCCCATGGAGGGTAATGCCGCCTATTTGGGTTATGAGCTTCAGATCCTGGACAATACGGCAGAGGTTTATGCCGAACTACAGCCATACCAGTACCATGGATCTGTCTATGGAATTATTCCAGCCAAAAGAGGCTTCCTGAAACCTGTGGGTGAATGGAATAGTCAGGAGGTGTATTTGAAAGGAGATAAGATCAGGATCACTCTAAACGGAACGACAATCCTGGAAGGAGATCTGAAAGAGGCCTCCAAAAACGGAACAGCCGATCATAAGGAACACCCGGGATTGCTACGTACCAGCGGTCATATCGGTTTTCTGGGCCACGGCTCACTTCTCTGGTTCAGGAATATCCGGATCAAAGAGTTATAACAAGTACTGACCCTACTTCAGGGTCAATACAATGATGGTATCGATCGGTTTTACCTTCTTTTTAGGAATGGTGAGGTGGATACCGTCTTCTGTTCGCTTAACATCTGCCCTGGATCCATCGTCGAAGTAGACAGCTGATCTGAGACGACTTGAGTCAATTCCGTGAATCTCAATGGCCCTTCCATTATAGTCCAGCACATGGACATAGATAACATTGTCTTTAACAGTAGTTGCTCCCCAATCCTGAGGCCTCACGGGTCCCTTCCGGGTTCCGTAAACAGTTTCTCCATAAGTCTCCAACCAGTTTCCAATGGCCATCAGCGTATCCACATTCTCCGGCTGAATCTGCCCGTTGGGCATGGGACCTGTATTGAGCAGAAAATTGGCTCCATATCCTGCTGCTCTGACCATGGTATGAATCAGCGTCTCGACCGACTTATAGTTCTGATCGATGATATTAAATCCCCATGATCCGTTCATAGTCTCGCACATTTCCAGTGGCACCTGGTCGGATATCCCCGTATTATTGAAACCCATGGAGTTTTCGCCGGGCAGATCACGTTCAAACATCATGAAATCTTCACCCGGGAAGGGCATAAGATGGTGGTTGCTTCCGATCAGGGCACCGGGCTGATGCTCATGGATCAGGGCATAGGTCTCATCCAGGCGCCAGTCTGCATCGGGTTTGTCCCACATGCCATCAAACCAGATCCCGCCGATCTCCCCGTACTGGGTCAGCAATTCTGTAAGCTGGGTGTTCATATAGTCTATATAAGCGTTGAAATCTCCCGACTCTGAGCGGTCTGCAATTCCATTTCCAGTGCGTCCATGAGGGAAATAATCACTTTGGTGCCAGTCCAGCTGCGAATGATAGAAAAAGAGCTTAATGCCCTGTTTGTCGCACTCTTCCTTTAACATTCCAATCACATCCTTGCCATAGGGGGTAGCATCCACAATATTATAGTCGCTGACTTTCGAATCGTACATGGCAAAGCCATCGTGATGCTTGCTGGTTATGGTAATATACTTCATCCCTGCCTTCTTCACCATGGAGACCCATTCGGCCGGATCAAACTGAGTCGGATTAAAAAAGCCCGGCAGCTTCTCATACTGCACGATGGGAATATTCTTTTGTTCCATAATCCATTCAGCGATACCCTCGTCGCCCCCGCCCCCCATGATGGAATAGACACCCCAGTGCACGAAAAGGCCGTACTTGTTGTCCTGGAACCACTCCCGGTTGTCCAGGTTCTCCTGGGTGGGTACATAGCCCTCCTGTGCGCTTAGGTGTAGGCTGAGGAAGCCTGCAATAAGAATCAGAACAATTAATCTTGATTGAAAAGGTCGCATGGTATTGTTGGTTTTTAGTTCGCGATAGCTTACACTAAGTTTCTCTTCAAATGTAATGAAATCCCTATAAGGATCTTTCCGTAAAATTCATT
>JAUVIT010000280.1 GCA_030592605.1 Bacteroidota bacterium | reverse complement strand
CATTCAGGATTTCATCTGCTCCTGAAGAAGTCTGGAATCCATCCACATAAGCACGGGCCATATCGGTAGCCAGGTCGGGATCTTCCCCCATGGTACCACTGAAGCGGCTCCAGCGAGGCTCTGTTGCAAGGTCGATTTGAGGGGAAAGGGCGGTGGCAATACCAAGTGCCCTGTATTCAATGGATGCTATCTCTCCAAACTGGTTCATTAGTCCCGGATCAAAGGAGGCGGCGATCCCCAGGGAGGCGGGCCACATGGAGATATTCCCTCCGGAACCGGCATTGTATTCTGTCTCAGCCCTGCTTCTGTGCCTTGGGTCCGAACTGGTATTTAGCGGAATACCCAGTCCCAGTCCCTCTACCAGTTGCTGAGCATTATTGTTCCACTCTGCTGCCACCTTTGGGCTCTCTACAGAAGTGATCAATACATGACGCAAATGGTCTTCGGTGAGGAATTTTCTTTGCTGATCGCTTAGGTCTGAGGATGCTGCACCACTCTCCTGGAGGGTATGCCCATTGTAGGTTCCCGAACCGAATCCGCGGCTTCCCGAAGGAATAGACTGGTGCGCGCTATAGAGCATTAATCCAGCCATTTGCTCTATGCTCATCTGGCCTACCAGGTCTTTGGCCCTTTCGTCCACCGGCTGACGCCAGTCTTCATAGATGTCCAGTTCGCCATTTTTATTCAGGTCCTTAAAAGCGTAGCCGCTTTTTTCAATAAGGGAGACTCCTGTGCCGGGAACGTACCCAAGGGTTTGCCCACCTTTGTTAAGTACCAGTGTGACTGATTCTTGTTCCTCAATGGTGTATTTTGGGCCACATCCGGTGAGGACGAAAATGGCGATTCCCAGGAAAGATAATAGGATTGTGTACATTGATTTCATGGTCGATCTTAGGTTTAGTTAGAATATCTGATATCTGGGTTAGACTTAAAAAGAGAAGCTAGGTTTAGAAATACAAAAGAAAAATTCTCGCTCCATTAAGTTTGCAAACTGAGTTACATTCTATTGAGGATGATCCCCAATCCGAAATCGCCCGCACCACTCCAGTAGAATTGTGAATCGGCATAGGTAAATCCGGGACCGATGCTGATATTCCAGTACCATCGCCGGCCCATGGTATACTGGAAGCCTATAGCTCCTCCCAGAGAGTAACGAAAATCAGGAAACTCAATGTTAAAGGGTAGACTGATATACCAGGAGGAATAGTAGCGGGTTGACTTGCCTTTTTCCTGCCTGTCCTCCAGGTTAAAGTAATAACGGGGTTCAAATGTGAAACTTGGGGAGACATAGGGTTGTGTATATGATTGGCCAGACTCATCAAATTCCCAGAAGGAGGTTTTTAGCCAGAATCCTGTGCTAAGAGTGAAGTATTCGGAAGGTGCTATCTCTGCAATAAGTTTCATTGCTTAAAGCTTTGTTCCGCACATCTTGCAGAAACTGGCATCCTTGTCGTGCGGATTATGACCACAGTTTGTGCAGGAATCCAGCCTGTTATCCGGGCCCGATTTGGCAGCCTTCCCTATCTCAAAAGTTATAATACCTGTGGGAACTGCAATAATAGAATAACCGGTGAGCATGGCCACAGAGGCCACAATCTTTCCCAGAACCGTGGCAGGCGCAAGATCCCCGTAGCCCACAGTGGTAATGGTGACAATGGCCCAGTAGATACTCTGGGGGATGGAAGTAAATCCGTTCTCCTCTCCTTCAATAAGATAGAGCATGGAGCCCAGGATCAATACCAGGGTAAGCACCGCTCCAAAGAAGATGATGATCTTTCGAAAGCTCTGTTGCAGTGCCCGGACAAGGATGGTAGCTTCTTTCAAATATCTTCCCAGTTTAAATACCCTGAACATCCTGAGCAACCTGAGTGCACGGATGGTAAGCAGGAAGGTGGTGTGATCGAATATCAGACCCATGTAAGTGGGAAGGATGGCCAGCAGGTCCACAATCCCAAAAAAACTGCTTATGTATTTCCACGGACGGGGGGAGCTATATATCCTGAGCAGATACTCCAGGGTAAAGACAATGGTGAAGAACCATTCGGTAGTGATAAAGAAATGTTTGTGGGCCTCCTGAAGCGTGGAGACACTCTCCAGCACTACGACAGTGACGCTGAGAATGATCATCCAGAGCAGGATCACATCAAATGTTTTTCCAGCCCGGGTATCGGTGCCAAAAATTGTGACAAATATAAGATTCTTCAGATTCACTTCCATCCAAAGTTATAAAAAAAAGACCGCCCTGTTGAGGCAGCCTTTCTTTCAAGTTTTCTAGTTCCCGACCCTATTCCGGGCTGATTGCTTCAACGGGACAAACATCGGCGCAGGCGCCACAGTCGGTACACAGTTCCGGGTCAATTACATAAATATCTCCTTCGGTAATCGCTTCAACCGGACATTCATCAATACAGGTGCCACATGCAGTACAATCATCTGAAATTACGTAAGCCATATCTTCGTTTTTTTTTAATTCTTACGGGGCAAATTTAGTGTCTAATTTCTATTACACAATCCTTGGCAGGTATTTATTTTTTAACAGCCTCTATTTTGAGCAATTCTATGGCCAGGTATGCCATCAGGGAGATCCCGGTCCTCAATGCGGATTCGTTGACTTTAAACTGGGGTGTATGGAGGGAGAAGGGCTGTTCAGAACCTGGATCCCCTACACCAAACCTGTACATCATTCCCGGGATATTCTGAGTAAACCAGGCAAAATCTTCGGAGGTCATCCGTATCTCCATCTCCTCCACATTTTCTGATCCCAGCAGCTTTGTGGCCAACCTTTTGGATGTCCTTGTGATCTGCTTATTGTTATGCAGGACCGGGTATCCGTTTCTGATCTCTACCTTCACAGAACCTCCCATCCCGGAGGAAATATCCGAGGCAACCTTTTCAATGAGCCGGTGTGCCTCTTTTCTCCACTCCTCATTCATGGTCCGAAAGGTTCCCTCCAGTATCACATCATCGGGAATGACATTGACTGCACCATCGGCAACCACTTTGCCAAAGGAGAGGACAGTGGGGATATTCCCGGGTGCCATCCGGTTGATCTCCTCCTGGAGGGAGATGAGGATCTGAGATGCCATTAACACTGGGTCCTTGATATGCTGTCGCAATGCACCGTGCCCTCCTTTACCTTTTACCGTAATATATATCTCATCCGTTGAGGCCATTGAGATACCAGGTTTGAAACCCACATGTCCGGCTTCCATCTCGGGAAGCACATGCTGTGCGATAATCATATCGGGTTCCCGGCCTTCAAAAACCCCCTCCTTCAGCATCAGTTTTGCCCCACCGGGAATCTTCTCTTCACCTGGCTGAAACAGGAAGAGAATTTCCCCTTCAATCACATGCTTAAACTGATTCAACAGACGGATGGTACCAAGCATGGAGGCCATATGCATATCATGACCACAGGCATGCATAACACCTCTGTTTTTTGATGCATACGTCAGGTTGGTCTGTTCAGTAACTGGCAGGGCGTCCATATCTGTGCGAAGAGCAATTCGTTTGCCCGGGCGATCTCCATTGATCCGGGCCACGATCCCTGTCTCCACATAGGGAAATGTATAGTCGATTCCCCACTGGTAGAGCACTCTCCTGATGGCTTCAGAAGTTTTATACTCACGAAAAGAGAGTTCAGGGTATTGGTGAAACTGGTGACGGATGGTGGTTATCTCCTCTACCATTTGATCGGTTAAGATATGGGCTATCTGCTGTTCCAGGTTCATAAGGAAGAAGTGGGTGTGTTAAAAATCCAGACTCAGTGAGAGAT
>JAUVIT010000321.1 GCA_030592605.1 Bacteroidota bacterium | reverse complement strand
GAAGGCAGCAGCCTGCCGCAGATCCATTAGCTCCAGTTCTGCTTTGGACTCATCGTATCCATGATCAAGCCTTATGTGTGCCTGTGAATGATCAAGGGAAGGCATGGGGCCATCCCAGCCAGGAATTTTATTATATGCCTCCATGGATCCGTAAAAGGCATTAATTCTCCCGGTGTCCCTATTTTCGATCCAGCCCATGGTCCCATCTGGCTGATAGGCAAGTTTTTTTAGTTGTCCACGGGTTGCGGCTTCCACAAGCCAACGGTAAGGAGGTATGTACTTGGCATACCAGGCAGTGGCTTTCAGGTACCATGGAAGATTTTTCCAGACTTCCCTGTAATAATCCTCCAGGTTTTGCCCCCCTTCCCAATGATGCAGGTAATCGTTCAACTTAGATGAATCTTCATAAAACGCCATATGAAAATTCTTCAATGCAAACCATTTTCGCTCCATCACCTTATGGTGACGAATCCCCAGCATACTGTAAATCCCCTGGAGGAGCTCCAGGAATACAATCCTACAGCCGGGTCCACCCGAAATATTGTAATATCCTCCCCAGAAATCTGAATCAACTCCTACGTCCAGGCACTTGATCATCAGACGGCCGGAATCGCGAGCAGTGATGTTCTCCATATAAGAGTTGATGGCTTGGTGAAACATAATGGGATCTTTTAAGGAAAGTAGATCCGGGATCATAATAAAGGTCTGCCGAAGCGAAATCTTATGCTTGATACGCGACTGCATAACTGCCAATTCGCCCTTCACCTTGCTAATGGCATAATGATCAAAGACGCTGGGCAACACCGGATCGCCTGTACGACACACATGTACTGGTGGCAGCCGGTCGCCATATTCGGCAACTGTTCCCACATAGACCAGTTTGATATGTTCCGAATTCTCTGCTTCGATGGCTTCCACCAGGTATTGCGTACCCCGGGCATTCACTTTTTCGGCCATCTCCGGATTATGGTCAGCTGCCGGAGAAATCAGCGCCATGGGGTGCAGGCACCAGTCGATGCCCCTGCATGCCTCCACCACATCCTCGCGGTTCAGCACATCTCCCCATACGATCCTGAATCCCTTTGTTTCTTTCAGCCCTTCCTGTTCTGCCTGGCGTTCATATTTACGAAACTTCTTTTTGTTCTTTTTGGAAGGCCGCAGAAAAAGCACAATATCGTAGCGATCACGCTTTTCCCACAAGAGCTTAAAAGTCTCAAAACCCATGGACCCGGAAGCCCCGGTCAACAATATCACTTGCTTTTTACTCATTTCAATCCCAGCTCCTTTCCTTTCACCAGAAGACGGATCGATTCATCAACCCTCTTGCGGACAGTTTCGGCCCGTTTAGCCATATTGATCCAGATATTGAATTGTTTCTGAGCCCTGGTGGGCATCCCGAAATAGTGATCCCTTGCCAGCGGGTTATCCTGAAAAGCAGATAGCAGTGCTCCGGGGAGGGTTTCATCTACCTCCGGGATCTTTATCCCCTTGTCCCACATGCCATTTTCCCTGGCCACTTCGATAGTCTTCATTCCGGCAGGCATCATTTTTCCCATCAGGATCAGCTGCTCCACCCGTTCCTTATTGCGTTCCGACCAGGTGCTGGTAGGTAAGCGGGGGGTGAACTTTCGCATGTAGGTGCTTTCGTCGATCTTCTTCAGCAGGCTATCAACCCATCCCATACAAAGGGCCTCATCCAGGGCTGCCTGGTAATCAAAGGGAACCGGACCCTTTCCCTTCTTCCTGAAAACCAGCCAGATCACATCCTTGCGGTCATGATTCTGAGCGAGCCACGACCTCCATGCCTCTATGCTATCTGCCTGGAGCTTATTCATTCCTTAGAGCGCTATAAATGGATTCATTTTTCAGGGCCGAACGGCTTACTACTTGGATCCAGAACCAGCCGTTGGCTACCAGGACTACAAGCCAGATCAGGATGGAGGTGAAGGATGTTCCCGTATTAGCATTCAGAATGGAGGGCAGGGTGGCCACAATGGCTGTAAGAAAGCCTGTGCCTATACCTATTAGCAGAAGAAACATATACTCCCGAACCACCAGGCGGCGGATCTCTTTCCGGCCGTAGCCCACTGCCTTCAGGAGGGCAATCTCCCGGCTGCGCTCCATAACACTTCGCCAGAGCACCACCACCAATCCGAAGGTCCCAACCAGCAATCCCAGGGCCCCCAGTACCATAAAGATGGACAGGTAGGCATTTGTTACCGAATTAAATTCTGCCAGTCGTTGTCCCGTGAGCTCCATGTCCCAGCCCAGATCACGCATGCCACGTCCAAGTTCCGATTGGATCATGGCTGTATCGGCGATTGTTCCATCTACAAGGAAAATGTTGGTGCCGCTGCTCTCCGGGAACTGCTCCAGGAAGCGTTTATCGGCAATCAGTACATTGCCCTGGAAAATCGATGGGGCCAATCCCCCGATAAGCAATAATTTCATGCGCTCACCATTGGAATTGGTATAGTGAAGTGTATCCCCTACAGCAAGTCCCAGTCCCCACTTAATCACCGTCTCATCGGCAATGGCCGGGATCAATCCATCCGGCAGGTCCTGTTCCAATGAGCGCCATGGATGTTCTTCATCCAGGTAGGCGGTTCGGGTCACAAAAGAAAACCTTCCATCAAGCATAGCCGGCTCCACCCCCAGTATCTGGGGATTAACAATCTTGTTCAGGTTCAGACAGCTGGCATCGTCTCCATCTGCTTTACGAAGCTGCACAAAATCATATCCATCGCTTAATCCGTATTCGTACTGCACATCCGGATTGTTGAGCTGCCTGAGAACCGGTGCAGTGGACTCTGCATAATAGAGAAATCCTCCGGTTCCACTGCCAGGATCATCTGTATTGGAGAAGAGGTCCTTCCGGTTACTTCCAGTGGAAATCACCAGGAAGGCACCAATGGCAAAGAGGATCACAATACTCATGCTGCGGCTTAAGTTCCTGCGTGCATTTTTCACACTCAGCTGCTGCAAGTCGATCACTTCTTTTTTCTCTGAAACAGGGCGGGAGAGGTACCAGTAGAAAAAGAGTACTGCCGACACAAGCAGCAATCCCCCTGCACTAAAAAACAGACTTACATTGACCACCTCCATGCTGATTAGCTGTGATACTATCAAACCCAGGGCAGCAAGACCAGTGACAATAATAAGCACAGCAATGAATTTTCGGGCCATGTAAGCTGACTTGTTTCCCTTCGATATGCTTATGGAAGAAGCTTTTTTATGTGCGCTGAAATGGTGCTTCAGGTGACGGTTCATAGGAAACCAAATGGCCATAAAAGCGATCAGGAGGGTGATAAACAATCCG
>JAUVIT010000162.1 GCA_030592605.1 Bacteroidota bacterium | reverse complement strand
TTCGTTCGATAAAACTACAATAGAAATATATAAAAGCCTTATTTTGTTCTTGCATTATTTCAGAAATTATTCAGAACTTCAGATTATGAACCGATTTCTTCTTTCGGTCTTTTTTTTATTTCTGGGGACCTT
The DNA here is from genome assembly GCA_030592605.1 of Bacteroidota bacterium. Classification (GTDB taxonomy): domain Bacteria; phylum Bacteroidota; class Bacteroidia; order Bacteroidales. The sequence goes on along the minus strand of JAUVIT010000162.1, from coordinate 5,145 downwards.
GTCTTTTGCTCAGGTAATCACAGGTGTTGTGCTGGACCAGGAGAGCAGGGAACCCGTCGATTTTGCTTCGGTTTTTTTCAATGGCACCTTTGTGGGAACCACCACTAACGAACAGGGTAATTTTGAATTGGATATTTCAAAATATGCTAACAGACCTCTGACTATCAGCGCGATAGCTTATTCATCATCTACGATCAATAATTTTTCCCCGGGTCGCCAGCACCAGGTCTTGTTGGTCAGGAAACTCTTTGATATTGAAGAGGTAACTGTGAGCACCAAATCGCTGGTCAGGAAAAGAAGGGCCAATATGAGAATATTCAAAAATGAATTTATCGGACTCTCCTCCAATGCCCGTAAGTGTCATATTCTGAACGAGGATGACATTAGTTTTAATTACGCCTCCGACCGGGATACACTGAGGGCCTATGCTACTGCACCAATTATTATCCAGAACCTTTCGCTGGGGTATATTATAAGCTATCATCTTGAACGATTTGAATATGAGCGGAAAACCAAAACAATGCTTTTTACCGGCAGCATTATCTTTAAGCGCGACCTGGCTGATGATGAGAAGAGTATGCTTCTTTATGAACGAAGAAGAGCCAATGCATATCTTGGATCATGTCAGCATTTCTTCAGAGCGCTCTGGGCTGATTCACTAAGCGAATCAGAGTTTATGGTTAGTTCTCACAGATCCGGATCACAACTATCCTATGGGGATATTGTATACCAGGATATGCAGGGCATCAAGTTCTTGCGCTACCATGAAAATCTGACCATTGAATACTACTCAAAGCTCAGTAACATTTCCTTTCTTGAAGGAAGGGTTCTTTTCCATCAGGATGGTTATTTTGATCCCATATCAATTATCTGGACCGGAGAGATGTCCAGGCAGCGGATTGCAGACTTTCTGCCCTATGAGTACATACTTTCCCAGTAGTGCCACATACTACCAGGATTATTCCGGTGGAATGTTCTGGTTCATACGGAACACATTCTCCGGATCCCATCTCTTTTTGGCCTTTACGAGGCGGTCCCACACCTCTTCGGTATAGGCCTCCCTTACACGATCACTCCCTTCTTCACTCAGGAAATTGACATAGACCCCCTGGCTAAAGGGCCGGGTTGCATCGTGGAACTCCCTGGCCCACTTCATACAGCGCTCATCATCGGAAACCTGGCGCCACCGGGTATGAAGATTCAGCAGAAAAGGGGTATTCCTGTGTGGAAATGCGGTAGAGAGGGGATCGACTCGAGAGGGGGCCCCTTCCATATGCGGGATAAATACCTCACTCTCTTCATGTGGCAATTTGGCAGCATAAGAGGTAATTATATCGATGCACTCATCGGAGAGTGATTTCATATGGTGCGATTTCCAGTAGTTGCGGGCTCCATGCTCCACCAGTCCATCAAATGCTGCCTGCCATGCCGTCCAGGGCTTCACCCCGGAGCCATCTCCAATGGTCTCCCCAAAATCCCGGATGGGCTGGATCAGCTTTTCACCCTCTTCCGGATCACCCAGCCAGACAAAGGGAACCAGGACCACCATTTTCCCATGATATTCTTCAGGGATAAAGGGAAGAGGAGGGGCATTACGCAACACCGTCCAGATGGTCATTTCGTCGGGCATTTTTCGCACATAATCCCTGTAAAACCGCAGATACTCCCTGGCATCTTCAAAACGTTTTACAACCGGCCCGGTATATAGCTCGGTCCCTATATCTACTGCCTGGAACTCAAAGGTGGTGACAATCCCAAAATTGCCCCCTCCTCCGCGCACAGCCCAGAACAGATCCGCATTTTCATCGGCACTGGCACAAACAAGATCACCATCTGCTGTGACCAATTCCACGGAAAGGAGATTGTCAATGGTCAGACCATATTTACGGCTGATCCATCCAAAACCACCCCCAAGTGTTAGTCCCCCGACACCGGTATGTGATACTATACCTGCCGATACTGCAAGGCCATGTGCTTGTGTCGCTTCATCAGCACTTCCCAGCAGACAGCCTCCATCAACTTTTGCAGTTCTTCTTTCCGGATCCACCTCCACTTTTTGCATCAAAGAGAGATCAATCACCATTCCGTAATCGCAAACCGCATTCCCCGCAGAGTTATGTCCACCTCCCTTCACTGCAATCTGCAGCTGGTGCTTCCTGGCAAACAGGACGGCCTGTGAAACATCATCAGCGCTTAAACACCTTGCGATCACCGCAGGTTTTTTATCAAACATACCATTCCATATGGTTCTTGATTCATCATAGCCATTTTCTCCGGGCAAAAGGACTTTGCCTGTAATCAGTTTCCTGAAACCAGGTACATATTCTTTGTAGTTACTCATATGATTGGTTTTTGGTAAATCTTTTTTGGTGGGATGTGCTAAAGAAAATTCAAGATAGGGCCAAATTATGTAACATACATAAAATCAATATGTTAAAATGATGTTAATTAGAAATTAACTATTTCTTCCTGCCAATAAACACCAGGTTCCAAAGATCAACATGTGCCATAAAATAATTAACTTGCATTGAATAATTAATCATACATCATGAGATTTAAGAATCACTTTGGGATAATCATATGTATCCTTGCATGCACCTTCACCCAGGCTGCTGCAGAAGAGGGCAATAACTGGCCACGGAAAATAGAGAGAAACGGGGCTGTCATCGTCATTTATACACCACAGGTGGAATCGCTTACAGCCAATTCACTGGAGTCGAGAGCTGCCATTTCAGTTACCAATGAGGAGTATACCGCACCGGTTTTTGGTGCCATGTGGTTTGATTGTCAGATATCCACAGATCGTGACGATCGTACAGTTAAATTGCTTAACATAAAAGTGACCGGGGCCAAATTTTCCGACATAGATGAAGAGGATGTGATGAAGCTTAGCCAGTTCCTGGAGGAAGAGGTTCCCAAATGGGAGATGGAGCTTTCGCTGGATCAGCTTCTGGCCGATCTGGAGATGGAAGAGGTACATGCAGAGTTAGCGGAGAATTTGAACAATGCTCCCCCTGAGATAATTTTTGCAAGCACTCCCACCATGCTGATTATGGTGGATGGAGATCCCCGTTTCGAAAAGATTGAGAAATCTAACTATGAGCGTGTTATCAATACGCCTTACTTCATTGTCAAGGATACAAAGCACGATAATTATTATATCAATGGTGCGGGCAAATGGTATGTTTCTGAGAATTTTGATAGCTGGGAAGCTACCACTAAAGTTCCGAACAAACTTGAGAGTATTGCCGAGGAGGCACTTAAAGACGAGGAAGCAGAGGAGGCAACAGAAGAAAATGAGGGGGTAGTTAAAGATGAGGATGTAGTTCCTGCTATCGTACTCAGAACTACGCCAGCAGAACTTTTGCAATCGGAGGGCGAGCCAGAGTTTGAAACCATTGAGGGCACTTCCATACTGTTTATGTCTAATACAGCAGATGATATCCTGATGAATATAGAGACCCAGGAATACTATATCCTGGTGGCAGGACGCTGGTACAGTTCAAAGTCCATCACAGAAGGACCCTGGACTTTTGTTGATCCGAAGAATATTCCCGAGGATTTTGCAAGCATTCCGGCCGATTCTGATATGGCATCTGTAAGGTCGAGCATTGCAGGTACTCCGGAGGCCAAAGATGCCTTGCTGGAAAACCAGATCCCGCAGACTGCTGAGGTAGATCGCAAAGAGGCCAAACTGGAGGTAAGCTACGATGGCCAGCCCAAGTTTGAGAAAGTAGGTGACACGAATATGAAGTACGCCATCAATACCGATAAGTCCGTTCTCCAGATTGAAAACCGCTATTATTGTTGCGACAATGCTATCTGGTTTGAATCGGATTCTCCCAAGGGACCCTGGGTGGTAAGTACAGAAGTTCCGGAAAGTGTTCAGCAAATTCCACCCGAATCACCGGTATACAATGTTAAGTATGTCTATATCTACGACACCACGCCCGAGGTGGTCTATGTTGGTTATACACCCGGTTACGTAAATTCCTATGCCTACGGTGGCTGTGTCTATTATGGAACTGGATATTATTACAGGCCCTGGTATGGGGTCCATTATTATCCTCGTCCGGTTACCTACGGATACAGTGTACATTACAACCCCTATACAGGCTGGGGTTTCTCATTCGGCGTATCTTATGGTTGGATGACTTTTGGATGGGGCTCACCCTATCGGGGCTGGTGGGGACCTACCGGTTACAGGCATGGTTACCATTATGGCTATCGCCATGGCTATCACAGCGGCTATCGTTCCGGTTATCGTGCAGGATATTATGCAGGTCAGCGAGCCTCATACAATAGGCCTACACCTTATTCTAGCAGACCCAGGCCCACCAATAATGCTTATAAAAATCGTGCTCAGGGGGTTCGGAAAACCGGGAACCAACAATATGATGCAAGGACGGGCAACAGGGTCGCAACAACTGACCGTGCCAGACCCGCTGCTCAACCTGCCAACAGGCCCGATAATGTTTATACGGATCGCAATGGAGATGTATACCGGAAAGATGGTAATGATTGGAACAGGGTAGATAATGGAAGCGGTAGCTCCAGGGAGGCAAGGCCTTCAACAGGGCAACAACCCTCTACCAGGGAGGCAAGGCCTTCAACAGGGCAACAACCCTCTACCAGGGAGGCAAGGCCTTCAACAGGGCAGCAGCCCTCTACCAGGGAGGCAAGGCCCTCCACTGGTCAGCAACCTTCTACCGGACAAACCAGACCCTCCACAGGTCAGCAGCCCTCCCAGTCGAACCGGGCATCCAATAATTATACCAGGCCGGGGTCGTCAGGTTCAAGCAACGCAACCAGAGATTATAACTCCAGGAGCCAGGGGCAACAAAGGTCACAGGGATACCAGCAGAGCAGGCCACAGTACCAGCAGAGCAGACCGCCCTCTCAATCATCCCGCTCGGCATCGCCGTCCAGGTCAGGTGGCAGCCGTCCCTCAGGAGGTGGAAGAAGAAGGTAGAAGCCAAAGGATCAATAGTGAGAATAACCCTCCTCTCTATATTGTATTTAGTACAAAGCTTAACTGTCCTCTTGTTGAGAAGGGACTTCTCTCACCAGATGAAGGCATCCTGAAATTAGCCCTACAGAGCTTGTATGATCTCCTTCAGTTCGGCTGCCTTTAGCTCGGTCTCC
>JAUVIT010000184.1 GCA_030592605.1 Bacteroidota bacterium | reverse complement strand
TATCAGGACATCCGGGATGACCGGGTGTACAGCTATTTTGGACTGGACAAAGGGGAGACCAAGACTTTTGAGGTGATGCTGAATGCTGCCTACCGGGGAGAGTACTTTCTTCCGGCACTCTATTGTGAGGCGATGTACGACAATGGGATCCATGCCACTATGTCCGGGAAATGGGTAAAGGTGTTGAGTCAGGAATAGAAGAATAAATTTGAGCTCGTGGGGGTTGTCGGCTGGTTAAAAAGATATAAGTATGTGCTGATCACGCTTGGAGTGACTGGCATCGCCTTTTTATCACTTCCGGTGGTCCGCTTTGAGGAATATACCAATACCATCCTTGAAAACCAGGATGGGGAATTGTTGTCGGCCCGTATAACCGCCGACGGACAATGGAGGTTTCCTCCCTGTGACAGTGTTCCTCATAAGCTGAGCCAGTGTATCTGCTACTACGAGGATGAATATTTTCACTTTCATCCGGGGATCAACCCGGTCTCACTGAGTAAGGCACTGTTTTGGAACATCCGGGCGGGAAGGATTGTAAGCGGGGGGAGCACCATTAGCATGCAGGTGGTCCGTTTGTCCAGAAAAGGGAAATCCCGGACCATCACTCAGAAAGTCATTGAGATGGTGCTGGCCCTCCGGCTGGAGCTGGCTCTGAGCAAGGAGGAGATTTTCGGGCTCTATGCTTCATATGCCCCATTCGGGGGGAATGTGGTAGGCATAGATGCCGCGGCCTGGAGGTATTACGGCAGGCCCGCCCATAAATTGTCCTGGGGAGAAGCGGCTACCCTGGCTGTCCTTCCAAATGCTCCTGCCCTGATCTATCCGGGTAGAAATCAGGAGGCTCTGCGTCTTAAACGAGACGGACTGCTGCAAAAGCTTGAGATGAAAGGGGTGATCGATTCGACAAGCTGTGAACTGGCCAGTTACGAGTCTTTGCCTTCGAGACCACATTCCTTGCCCCAGCTTACTCCGCATTTACTTGACCGGGCTGAAAAAGAGGGGCTGGCAGGATGCCGGGTGCGCACCACCATCGATCTGGATCTGCAGGAAAGGGTAAGCATGCTGGTGGAGAGGCACCATCAGCATTTAAGGCAAAATGAGATTCACAATGCAGCGGTTCTGCTTATCCAGGTTCCCGAACAAAAAGTAATTGCCTATGTGGGAAATACAAGGTCTGAGGATGAGAGCAATGGCAGTTTTGTGGATATCATTGATGCTCCCAGAAGTTCGGGAAGCATCCTGAAGCCTCTTCTCTACACCTTTATGCTGGATGAAGGGGAGATTCTCCCGGATATGCTGGTACCCGATATTCCTACCCATATCTCCGGCTACTCTCCTGTGAATTTCGACCGGACCTACAGTGGAGCGGTACCCGCCAGTACAGCATTGGTCAGGTCTCTGAATGTGCCTGCTGTACGTATGTTGCGTTCGTACGGTCTTGAGAAGTTCCATTCTAAGCTGCAGACCCTGGGATTCTCCTCCATCGCTCGAAATCCAGGACATTATGGACTTACCCTGATCCTGGGTGGAGCAGAGGTAAAGCTGTGGGATCTCTGCCGGGTATATGCGGGTATGGCCAACAGCCTTAATCACTTCCAGGAGTATGATTACAGGTACGATCAGGAGCAGTATAAGGCTCCTGCCTATATTCTGGATAAGGGCTCCGGGAAGGAATCCCGTTTGGATCCGGATTTGAAAAACAGCGGGATCATGAGTACAGCCTCCATCTGGCAATGTTTTGAGACCCTGACCGAACTTGAAAGGCCAAACCAGGAAGGTGCATGGGAGCAGTTTTCTTCCTCCAAAACCATTGCCTGGAAGACCGGAACCAGTTTCGGATACAGGGATGCCTGGGCAATTGGATTGAATCCCGATTACCTGGTGGGTGTATGGGTTGGGAATGCCGATGGGGAGGGTCGTCCGGGACTCACCGGGGTGAATGTGGCTGCCCCCCTGATGTTTGATGTGTTTGCTTTGCTACCCTCATCAGCCTGGTTTGAGACTCCCTATGATGAGATGATCGATATTGAGATATGTGTTGCCAGTGGATTTCGGGCCGGCCCTGATTGTGAACATACAGAGATCAGAATGGTTCCCGAGGCTGGGGAGAAGATGGAGGTATGTCCTTACCATCGGATCATTCACCTCGACCAGATGGGGCAATTCAGGGTGCACAGCGATTGCTATGAAACCGGGCAGATGGTCAATACTTCCTGGTTCGTATTGCCACCGGTGATGGAGTGGTACCACAAAAGAAAGGATCCCTATTACCAATCTCTTCCCCCTTTTCTTCCGGGGTGCTGGGAAGGAAACGAAAAGCCTATGGAGCTTATTTATCCCAAAGAGACCCGGCAGGTATTTATTCCCCGCGGACTCGATGGTCGCCTGAGCAGGGTGGTTTTTGAGGCGGCTCACCGGGAACCGGGGATTAGCATTCACTGGCACCTCGACGATCAGTACCTGGGTGAAACCTCCCTGATCCATCAGCTGGAATTCCTTGCCCCCGAAGGCTTGCATACCCTTACCCTGGTCGATTCAAATGGAAACATCCTGGAAAAAAGCTTTGAAGTGGTGGGGGAATGACTTGATAAATCAAACGATGAATTCTAAGAAAAGCCGCTGCTGGTGAGAAGTGATTACTTGATATCCCTGACGCAACGTTCTAAATAGAAATTGTAGACTTCGTCTATCTCGTTCAGCTCTTTTCTCTCAATTGCCTGAACCAGTGTCGGGCAATCCCAGAAATACTCCATCAGCCTGTTTCTTTTCAAACCCAGAATGCCCTGGGTTACCCTTACCATCTCGTTGGAGCCGGATCTGTAAAACAAGGGGGTGTAATCCAGGTAGTTGCTCTCACTATCGACATACTCCCAGTGAAAATAAGTCAGGTCAGCATTTCTTGAAATGACCTTTAAAAAGATCCTGTCATAGTCCTCATGTACATAGTATCTGAATTTGAAAAATGCTGTTTCTTCATAGAGTGGCACGGATTCAAAATGCTGACCATTTAGTCCATAGCTCAGGATCTCATCAGGACTGTATTTTCTTTTTATATGCGCATTGTCTGCTTTAAAACGTATGCGCTTATAGAGCTCAAGAATGGTTCCGGAGGAACGATCCTTTACCCATCCTTCTATAGTTTCTCCCTCCAAATTTATGATATACCCCTGGGAGTATCCCTTCTTCTGGGCATGGGCCGTTATGATCGAGGAAGCAAAAAGGATGAATAGAATGTATCTTCTTATATGCTTTTGCATAGGTCCTGTTTCAGATACTCACCGCAAGGAAAGTGCCATCTTGGTGGCTGACCGGAATAAGGCATTAAAAATTGAATAATTTTTATTGGTCAGTTTCCTTAATCTGTCTTCATTCCTTCGGACTGCGGGACACCTGCCTGCTCAGCTAATCTTACAACTTCCTGAATGATCATGGATTCGATTCCGGGTTTCCAGGTGTTGGGTAATCCATATACCTGTTGTGCTACCATACCTTCGTAGCCTCCTTCTTCAAGGATAGTGGTTGAAGGTATATAGCCCATTACATCGTTGGAATAGCCAATGACAAATATGTCCTGGCCAAAGATCTTTTTGAGACTGTTTGCATATTCCACGACCACTTCACCCCCCATATTCACTACCATCTGATCTCCCATATGCCAGACCTGCAGTGGATAGGGATAAGAGCTTATGAAGGTTTCATTCTTCTCCATTTTTTCTATCATATTTTCAGCCCATCTTCTTTGATAGCTTGCATAAGCCGATGAATCCTGAGCGATCTCAAGCAGTTCATTTTTTGAGGGTGGTGGGTTCAAAGGCAATTCAATTTCGGAATAGCTTGCTGAAAGTTGTGGCGACAGTTCCCGCATATCCTCCTCCAGTACGCGTTCGACCGCAGCTGCCAGTTCCTTTCCGTACTGCCGTGCCAGTCCGACAGTAAGGCGTGGCAGGGGATCCTGATCTGCACCGGCACCCATGAAGAACAGCGCTGTGGCTCCAGGATAGGATTTTTCCAGCTCTATTTGTGCAAATCCAGGATAATCCCCGGACCATTCATAGCCATCCAGCACAGTGGGGTGACAGGCGTACCCGAATGCTACGGCCATTAGCTTACCTTGCTTATCAACTACCTTGAATACCGGAACAGCATGATCGTTCGGTCCTTTTAATTCTGTTAGCGTGTTTAAAGCGGATGGGTCATTATTGCGCCTGTTTACCTGAAATCTTGCAACGCCATTCTGAGCATAGATCTGTACCGGTTCCATGGAGCGTAAAGCTTCACCTGACAGGGCAACAATCTGATCTGCCAGCTTGCTGGAGTACTGTTCAATGGCACTTATTTGCTGCTGATCAAGTGGATAAATATCGTATAATGCATCCTTCAGAACAGGGCCGGAATGGGTATGTGTACTACTGAGTATGATCCGGGCCCTTGAAAGCTTAAATTCAGTTTCAAGCTGATCCCGGATCTGATCCGACAGCGCTTTGGGAAATCCCAGTAAGTCAGTCGTTATCAGTATTACCTGTTTTCCGTCTGCATCTTCAATGGCCAGAGCTTTTGCCCACAGATCATGTAATGTCCCTTCGGACTGATGGTCACGGGCTGCATATCCCGCCATCCACATGGATTGGTCCGGTGTAATCACCATGCGTGCAACTCCGGCCCGCCATGTTGAGGAAAGGTGGTTTGAATCACAGAGGACGTCCGCAGAAAACAGCGTCAGAACAATGAAAAAAGAAATAAGAGAAAAAGCTTTGGTCCGTTTCATGGAATAAGGATTTTATATGGAAGTAATTTATGCATTTTGCCTGAACTCCCGATTATATTTTTGTCTTTCTTTGGTCATTGTAGTAAATTACAACCTGGACTTCAGCGGTTTTGTAAACAAAACTCAATATGAGATATAAACCTAATCTCCGAAATCTCTTACTATTTCTTGTGGCTTTCTGCCTTTTTGGCTGTCAGAATCCTGACAACTCTGATCAAAGGATCCGCTTGCTTATCTTAAGCGGTCGGAATAATCATGACTGGGAACAGACAACACCAGTCTTA
>JAUVIT010000269.1 GCA_030592605.1 Bacteroidota bacterium | reverse complement strand
GTTGGTGACAAGGTGCATGCCCGTGTTTTTAGAAAGCGTTTTTAATAGCAAGGGATCCCTGCCCAGGTATGCAGGAGTGCATTCCATTAATGTTGACACCTGGTACTCCTGGATTTCTTCAAGGTAGGGACTGACCTTATTTACTACCTCCTGTTTTTCCCATCGGTGGTAAGCGGTGCTATCGGCTCCAATAAAGTCCACCAGTATATGTTCATGGCTCAGGGTAATACCCATAGCTGAAGCGGGGATGGGACCCAGGACGGTCATGATGAAAGGTTCGGATTCCGGGCTGCAACTTAAAAGACCTGTCAGGGCAAGTCCCAGGAAGATGCTTGAAATATTTCTCATGGTATAAATATAACTTCAAATTCAATTAACTCCATACCCATACCGGCGCTGAGGCCAGACCTCCATACAACACTATATCAAAAACTGCATGTGCAATTACCGGCGGAACTGTACTTCCCGACAGCTCCCGAAGCGTTCCGAACAGGAGTCCCCCAACAAAGGTCCAGAAGATCAAGAAGAAAAAATCGAATTGCAGAGGAGCGGCAAGGCTGAGGATTACCAGTAATTTGTAAGAAGTATGGAGAGCGGAGGCAGTTATGATGGAGAAGCTTAAGCCGATGGGACGCAGCTGTCCCTGGGAATATCCTCTGAATACCAATTCTTCCGCGGCACCTATCAGTGGTGCCACAAAAGCGATCCCGGTAAAACCCGCAGGCAGAAAAGTTAGTTCAAAGCGTTCTCGGGTGAGCATGCCCATGATAAGGCCCAGTAAGAAGGCAGGAAGAATGTATAGAAGTACCTTTCGATTTAAGGATTTGATGCCAAAAGCCTCACTGAGCGTCATGTGCCTGATAGAGTATCCAATTACAACTGCAGTACCGGCAAGCCCCCCGAAGGCAAGTAGTAAAAGCGGAAATGTTTTGTGGATGAAGCCTGCAAAAATGAGGATTCCTGCGAATGAGAGTAATACAGTCCGGATTCGGCCGGGGTGTTGCCTTATCCTGGACGTGCTAGAATTCTTGGGTTCCGGCATTGTATTAAATTTTGCGACGGGAAAAATGTCGGAAAATCAGGATGAAGGGAAGCAGCAGCAGCAGCCAGCCCGATCCCAGGCAAAGACCGCTTCCAGGCACAATTGTTGTGCTTGGAAGCGATGCTCTTAACTCTTTGATCCATTCTGGATTATCTTCGAACACCTCATTTGTTAGTATAAGTAATTTCAATTGCTCCAGTGAATCAAGCTTGCTTAGCTGTTCTTTCTCAAGTTGAAGTACCAGGATGTTTAACTCGGGCAGTGCTTGCAGGGGAGACAGGTCTCTTATATCTGAACAGTCGATTAACTCCACCACTTTCAGTTGTGAGAAATGTTCTGTAAGCTCACCGAATTTATGATGAGATATATTTGGAGGTAAGGATAGCCAATAAAGAGGTTCTATTTCCAGTAAAACATCTACATCCTGTACCCTGCTACACTGGGTCAGACTTAAGTGTTTTAAATTTTGGAGATCGCCAAGCCCGCTGATATCAGACAGGGTATCGCAGCTGATCAGATGAAGTTTACGGAGCGATTTGGGGAACTCAATGGATTCAAGGGTAGTTAGTTCTGATTCTGCAATGGTGATGCTTTGCAGCTTTTTTAATCCTGCCAGAGGAAGCAGCTCTCCTGGTTTTGGTTCCCAGCTTGCCACAATCAATGATTCCAGATTACTGCAGCAATTGGCCAGTTTTGTCAGTGCAGGAATGTTACTTTCTACCCAGAGGAGTTCCAGCTTAGAAACACAACTACCATCTTCCGGAGCCGGAAGGACCCCCAAATCATCTATCACCAGGAATGTTGGCCGGCAGATAGAAAGGATTTCATTGAAACTATCTGATCCAGCCCCTCCTTCTACCACAAGTCCTTTACCCGAAAGTCTTGTTTCGTGTTTCTTCAGAACCATAAGATGTTCATCCGAAACGGGGCCCTTTATATAGATCGTGGAGAGCTGTTCAACTTCCGGATCGCTTAGTTGGCTAAAGGCTTCCAAAGAGGAGGGCTCTGACAGTTCCATATATTCCAGATTTCCGTTTAGGTAAACCGAAACCGCATTTAAGGTATCGAAACTGACTGAGAGAAGTGTACCATTTTCCTGACTGTACCTGTAGTAGAACTGAAGATCATCCATGATCATATAGAGCAAATCCCCTGCAGATGCCGGCAGGGTGACTTCCAGCAGCTCTTCTGTCTCCGAGGAAGATCCGAATGTTGCATAGGAAGTGCTTACGTTGCAGGCCCAGGAGACTCCCTCTATCCGGATCATATCTACTACCGGGATGTGTGTATCGCTGCAGGCGGTCATTATTCCTGCAAATGCTATCCATGCAGGAAGCAATATGTATCCTAGTTTTTTCATGATCAGGATTTTAAAGATTCAGAACATGAAAGTTACGATACTGGAGTAGTTAAGTCAAGTTTTACTCACATTTAAGGGTGTCGGCAGGGTTCATCCTGGAGGCACGATAGGCATGGATGGAGGTAATCATGAGCGTGATAAAAATAGTGACAAGAGCTGAAACCAGGAAGAGGTACCATTGCATATCAATGTGTTTGCTGAAGTTTTCAAGCCACTTTTTGATGACCATATAGGCAAGGGGCCAAGAGATCAAATTGGCAATAAGTATGAGCCAGAGAAATTCTTTTGACAGCAGGGTATTCACATGGGCAACAGTAGCTCCGTGAACACGTCTTACACTGATCTCCTTGGTTTTTCTCTCCACCATAAAAGAGGTCAGGCCAATAATTCCAAGACAGGCAATAACGATAGCCAGGATGGTCAGGATAATGGAAAGATTGGAGAAACTACTTTCATCTTTATAGAGGGCATTTAGCTCTTCATCCAGGAAGCTGTATTCGAAGGGCCTGGTTGGAGCGATCTCCTCCCAGATATTCTGAATATAAGCCAGTACTTCCGTATAATTGTCAGTGTTGACCTTGACGGCCATGTAGCGGGTAAGTGCAGCTGCTCCAAAGGGATTTTCCAGCATATCCAGGATGAAGTTATCTGCAGGCTTATGGAGAGATAGGGCATTGAAATCACTGAATACTCCGATCACCCTTTCGTTTCCGTCCATCCGGACCGCTTTGCCAATGGCTTCCTCGTTGGTCCAGCCCAGGTGTTTGACCATGCTCTCGTTGATCATGATCGCCTCCGAGGTGTCCGACGGGAAATCGCGCGAAAAGGATCTTCCCTGCACCACCTGGATATTGAAAGTTTCGATGAAATCGTAACGCACCAGGAAAGCAGGATACCAGAAGGCTTGATCATCGAACATCCCTTCTACGACTACAGAACGGGTATTGTGGTTGGCTCCGAGAATGTCTTCCATTCCGCTTACTGATATCACCTGGTTATGTTTTTTCAGTTCTTCAGATAAGCTTTCAAAATGAAGAGCCGTATTGAATTTGGTAGGCAAGAGAATTACCTGGTCCCGGTCAAATCCCAAATCGGCTTTTCTAAGGAAGTTTAATTGTGAAAAGGCACTGATGGTACCAATAATCAAAGCCACAGAAATCAGGAATTGCACCACCACAAGAACTTTTCTGGCCATGCCTTTTCCTGCCCCTGTGGCGAGGGCTCCTTTCAGGTGACTGGTATCCAAACGCGAAAGAAAAAAGGCGGGGTAGGAACCAGACAGAAGTCCCACAACCAGCAGCAGCAAAAGGCCTATGGCCAGACTTCCCGGATGGATTACGATACCCGTATCAATGGATTTCCCTGTAAAGTTATTAAAAAGAGGAAGCAGCACTTCCACCATGATGGCAGCCAGTAGCAGGGCCAGAAAGGTAATAATCATCGATTCGCCCAGGAACTGTGTTCGAAGCTGGACCCTCCTGGCTCCAGCTACTT
>JAUVIT010000336.1 GCA_030592605.1 Bacteroidota bacterium | reverse complement strand
TTTCTGAGGATGGTACCATGATTGATCAGCGCTACTTCGGAGCACAAATAACAGACGTCTCCTCTGGCAGATACCCTGATGCAGGCCTGGTCTGGAACTTTTTCGCCATCCCTACTCCCGGAACTTCCAATACAACAACTGGGGTTGGCACCATATTACCCGCTCCATCTTCGAATCTCACTGGAGGATTTTATACCGAAGCAGTAATGTTGGCACTATATGCTAATATTGTTTGCGCAAGCATCTTCTACACCACCGATTGCACCGAACCGGACACTTCCGATCTCCTTTATCAGGCCCCTGTTGAGATCAGTGTTACCACAATTATCAGAGCAAAGCTAATCAAAGAGGGTGCCCTGGATAGTCCTGTGCTAACGGTTTCCATTATTATGGGAGATGCAGAGTATGAGAATCCGGTAGTTTCCCTGGTGGCAGAGCCCGAGGCTCTCTTCGGGAGCAGAGGTATTATTTCGGCCAGCAACAGTGCCCTGGAGGTGACCGCCAATATGGAATATATTGAAGACAGCAGAGTGCTCTTCAGAGAAGGGGCCGGAATACAACTTCATGCTCCGGGAAAAGCTAAGCCATACTCTTTAAGGCTTTTCGCCAGAACCAGGTATGGTAACAGCTGGTTTGATTATTCCTTCTTCAATGAAGAGGGTCCGGATAAATTCAAAAGGTTGATATTGAGAAACAGTGGAAATGACAATGTGAACAAAGATCTTACAAATATTCATTTTCGGGATCCTTTAATTCATAGGATAGGAAAACAGAGCAACAGGCGCCCCATGGTCTCGGAGTCAAAACCGGTAAATGTATTCCTGAATGGAAACTATCACGGTCTTTTTAATCTGCGGGAAAGGGAAGACAGGTATTATATTGAAAGCCATACCGGAGTGACAGAGAATTTCGATTTCATCGAGCTTGAATTTGGCTACTATGGCAATATACACGTCATAGAGGGCTCCTATGATCCCTGGGTTGATCTGCTCTCCTTTGTCGATACCACGGGGGATCTCTTTCTTGATTCGGATTTTAACATCGCCAAAGAAATGGTGGACCTTGAGAACTTCACCGATTACTGGATTACAGAGGTCTTTGCGGGTAACTACGATTGGTTATCAAATAATGTGAAATTCTGGAAACCTCAAAACGGGAAGTGGCAATGGCTGTACTGGGATACGGATCACGGACTTGGGCTAAAATATTCCAGTTTTGGAAATGTTGACTGGAATACCCTGTACTGGTCACTTACCTTTAGTGACCGGGCCTGGTCCAATGGGTATAACAATATCCTGATCCGAAACCTGCTTAACAATGAGGCTTATAAAGAGCACTTTATTCTAAGGTTTACACAACTACTCAGCACCTCGATCAGCAAGGAATCCACCCTGCCTCTTCTGGACTCCATGAGGCGCCTCTATCAAAAAGATATGATGATTCATACCCAACACTGGGATAGATCCATGGCAGATTGGGACAATGCCATTCATATTGTTGAAGATTACCTGTCACGCAGACCCGATTATGTGCTGATGCACATTCAGGATTTTTTCGGGCTCCAGAATCCGGTGCCGGTTTCAATCAGGGTAGAGCCCCCGGGGGCAGGAACAATCTCCTTTTCCGGATTGAACATAGGATCCAAACCCCTTCAGGGGAAATTTTTTCCCGGAATGTCCTATCAGCTTCAGTCTAATTCCATCCCGGGATTTTCATTTGACCTCTGGAAGCCTTTTCAAAGCAATGAAACCAGCATTGATTTTCAATTAACAGACTCCATGGATATCGTTGCGTATTTTCTTCCAGTCGACCTATCATTTCCAATCCAGTTGTGCGAAGTATATTCCAATAATCGTGATGCTTATGATACAGGCGACTGGATAGAGTTTTACTACTATGGCTCAGATTCTCTCAACCTGGAAGGATGGTCCATAATTGGAGATCAGCACCAGCTGCTATACACCTTCGGCGAAAACACTAAGATAAAACCAGGTCAAAGATTCCTGGCCTGTGAAGATGTGGAAAGGTTCAAAGAGGTATTTCTCGAGCCCGTTATTTGTTTCGGAAACCTGAGCCAGAGCTTTTCCAATAATTCTACTCTAACCCTGAAATCGGGTGATGGAGAAATCAAACTTACAGTTGAGTTAATGGCTTCCATAGAATGGCCTGCCCTTCCTGAGGAGGGTTTTAGTATTGAACTTAAAAGTATCGTGGATGACACAGGCAACGGAAATAACTGGGAGATCAGTGAAAACCGCTTTGGGTCGCCGGGACTCCCAAATAATTCATACTACTCTTTCCACGTACCATCGGGGAGGGATTCGATTTTCACCAGTTACGAAACACGGCTGTTGGAATTTATTTCTTCCCAGGACTTCTACCAGGACCTGGATCATCACAAGATGGCCGGAATATCCATAAAAGAGCTTGCAGGTCCGGGGCATATGTTCATGGGGGAAACAAGAGTTGAACAGGGAAAGATCTATGATCCGTCCGACATGGTCTTTAACCCGCAAGAACCCTTCAGCAGTTCAAGCAGCCTGGTTTATAGTTTTATAGATAAATCCGGCCAGGAAAGTTCCGACTATACAATTCAGTTTAATCCTGCTGTAAATGTAAGTCAGGAGGTCCGGGAAAACTTCCGCCTTTATCCTGTACCTGCCAAGGAATTCTGCATGATTGAAATTCCTCCTGATCACATGGGTCCCCTTGATTTTTTCCTGTTTGACCTGAATGGAAAAACCCTTCAGACCCTTCACTCAAAAAATACCGAAAGAACCCTTGTCATTGATCTGACCGGGGTGGATAGTGGCATATATTTCTACCTGATTAGAACCAAGCAGGCTGTTGTAAATGGTAAAATCGAAGTGATCAAATAAACGAAGTACAATGTTTATTGCCTACCCGTAAAGATCAATAAGCGGCTCTCCTGGCGCCAGTGATACCCATTCCGGACCAAAATCCTTACAATATATGCTCCCGGATTCTTTATACTGTGCTTTAAAGTAGCGGTTTCCCTGCCGCCTCCGGCATGAAACAGCTTACCACCTACCCGGGTCC
>JAUVIT010000221.1 GCA_030592605.1 Bacteroidota bacterium | reverse complement strand
GCAAAGACTGACAGGGCTATAAAGGTGTCAGGTTCTTCCTGGTAATGCTCAGTGAGGGTGATCACTTCTTCAGGCTCAGCTCCGCCCAGCAAGCCAAGGATTCCATTGTCGGCACAGAGGAAGTAGTGCTTGTCCTTCCTGGCTGCCAGCAACTCACCACCCTTTTCTGGTTCTGAATTGACAGCAATAATATGGATGGTATTCTCGGGAAAGTGTGGATAAGAGTTTCTGACTATATAAGCTGCATGCGCACCATTGAACGATTTTATACGGTGATTGATGTCGATGATTTGTGCTTCGGGACAGGCCGAAAGAAGTTTTCCCTTGAGTGATGCTACATAAAAATCATTTTCCTTCCAATCGGACGTCAGTGTGATAATGTGCATAGGTCTGTACCAGGGATTTTCTTATTGGAATGTTGGAAAAAACAACTTAATTTGCACATCCAAAAGTAGTAATTATAATTTAATTTATGGCGGAAAAATTGATCTATTTGGAAGGTGTCGACCCTGTTGATTTCTATGGTGTAAACAATGTCCGCTTCAATAAATTTGTTGAACTTTTTCCTGATCTGAAGATTGTTTCCAGAGGAAATGAAATCCGTATTTCCGGTAAGAAAGAACGCCTGGTGGATTTTGAAGAACGGGTGAATCTCTTCCTGCGCTACCTTCGGAAATTTCAGTCAGTTACTATGCCCGACCTGGATGACTTGCTTAAGGGCCCTGTGGATAGTAAAGTGGAGGTAGGCGGACCTGATGGAGAGGTTTTACTTCATGGGGAAAGTGGCAGGAAGATCAGAGCTGTTACCATTAATCAGAAGCGATTGGTTGATGAGGGGGTGATGAACGATCTCCTGATTGCCGTTGGCCCTGCCGGGACCGGAAAAACCTATACAGCTATTGCCATGGCCGTTAAGGCGCTTAAGGAGAGGGATGTCAAGCGGATTATACTGACCCGGCCTGCAGTAGAGGCAGGTGAGAAACTGGGATTTCTACCGGGCGACTTCAAGGAGAAGCTGGATCCCTATCTTCAACCACTTTATGATGCACTCAGGGATATGATTCAGCCGCGTAAACTGATCCAGTTCATGGAGGACGGCACCATTCAGATTGCCCCCCTGGCCTATATGAGAGGACGCACCCTCGACGAAGCCTTTGTGATCCTTGATGAGGCACAGAATGCAACTGCCAGTCAATTTAAAATGTTTCTGACCAGGATGGGGCCCAGTGCCCGCTTTATAGTAACCGGCGATGATACGCAGGTGGATCTTCCAAGGAGGGAGGATTCCGGACTGATACAGGCTATGAGGATACTGGACGGGATAAAAGGGATTTCAATTATACGCTTCGATGACCGGGATATAATAAGGCACCGGCTTGTGAAGTCCATCGTCAAAGCCTATAACAATGCTTAGTTAGATAGTAGTTGTGGAAAAAGTATAACTTTAAAAAAACAGATTCAATTATGGCCAATGCATTAAAGGGAACAGCGTTTGAGCTGGCAGGACAGAAGAACCTGTATACAGGAAAGGTTCGGGACGTTTATAATATTAAAGGCGACTACCTGGTCATGGTAGTCTCAGACCGGATTTCCGCATTCGATGTGGTACTTCCCAGGGGCATTCCCTACAAGGGGCAGGTCTTGAATCAGATTGCAGCCAAGTTCCTGGATGCTACTTCTGATATCGTTCCAAACTGGAAGATCTCTTCACCCGATCCCAATGTAACTGTGGGTCTTATGGCAGATCCATTCAAAGTAGAGATGGTGATCCGTGGATATGTGACCGGTCATGCCTGGAGGGAGTACAGAGATGGAAAGAGGATTTTGTGTGGTATTCCAATGATTGAAGGTTTAAAAGAACATGACCGTTTTCCTGAGCCCATCATTACACCTACCACCAAGGCAGATGAGGGACATGATGAGGATATTTCAA
Organism: Bacteroidota bacterium; assembly: GCA_030592605.1. Taxonomy (GTDB): domain Bacteria; phylum Bacteroidota; class Bacteroidia; order Bacteroidales. The sequence goes on along the minus strand of JAUVIT010000221.1, from coordinate 2,599 downwards.
GAGAAGAGATAATTGCCAGCGGACTGGTTTCTGAAGAAGATTATGTACAGCTTGAAGGATATACCCGGGCATTGTTTCAACGAGGTACTGAGATGGCAGCTGATATGGGTCTGATTCTTGTAGATACCAAGTATGAGTTCGGGAAAAAGGATGGGAAGATTGTATTAATCGATGAGATTCATACACCGGACTCCTCCAGGTATTTTTATGCCGAAGGATACGAGGAGCGTCAGAGTGCGGGGGAGCAGCAAAAGCAGCTTTCCAAAGAATTTGTACGGCAGTGGCTAATAGCGAATGGTTTCCAGGGCAAGGAGGGCCAGACAGTACCTGATATGCCCGATGCATTTGTGGAAGAGGTGTCGGAACGATACATTGAGCTTTACGAAAGCATTACCGGAGAGAAATTTGTAAAAGCTGACACCAGCCGTATTGAAGAGCGGATCCTAAAGAATATCAATGAATTCATATCCAAATAGACGTTATTTATTAGTGTTCCTGGGGCTTTTTCTGCTACAGCAATTCCTTGTGGCACAGGAGACCGTTTCTGTGGAGAGAAGCAATAATAAGGTGATCCTTGAGGGAACGGTTTATTATATTCATATGGTAAAGCCTGGGGAGACCCTCTATGCCATCTCGAAGGCCTACCATATTTCGCAGAAAGAGATTGCCATTGAAAATCCCGGGGTTATATCTGGACTGCGGGTCGGTCAGGCAATAAAGATTCCGGTTGATCCTAAACCACAGGAGGAGATTGATACATCGGAACTTCCTGAGCCCGGTCAAACAGGCCGATATCATACGGTAATGCCGGGGGAGACCCTCTATGGGATTGCCAGGATTTATAATCTTAGAGAGAAGGATATTAAACAGGCCAACCGGGGTGTTTCTGAAACTAAGCTGAGACCTGGCCAGCGTCTTCGCATACCCGAAGAGGTGGTGGTAGAAGAGGAGCATGCTTACAATGAAGAAGGACTGCTTTATCACAAAGTAAAAAGGAAGGAAACCCTTTACTCCATTGCTGGCTATTACGGTGTTAGCATTGATGAGATACGATCAGTTAATCCGGAGTTGGGGTGGGGTGGACCCAAAAACGGACAGATAATCAGAATCCCTGCTCCACAGCTTAGCGATCAGGAACAAGCGGGAGAAGATACCGGTATTAAGGATGAAGAGGCATATGCAGCAGGGTATGATGAGATAGAAGAATATCGCTATGATGAGTTTGACGACCGGCACGAGAATATAAGGCGTACCTATCATATTGCTTTCTTTATTCCTTTTGATTTCCGGGAGATGGAGCCTTTGGACTCTCTTTTAAAGGACGTTAAAACAGAAAACCGTAGAAACCGGATTATTGAGCGCTACATAATGGAGGCGAAGATTCCGCAATCGGTGAATTTTATGGAGTTTTTTCAGGGAACGCTTCTGGCCATTGATGCCATGAGGCAAAGCGGAATGAAACTGGATGTGCGATATAAGGATACCAGAAGAAGTATAGATCGCACCCGCTCCTTATTACGGGATGATGAGCTGGAAGATTTCGATCTGTTTATAGGCCCCTTTCATGATTACAACCTGGAAGTCGTTTCTGAATTTTCCCGTCAGCACAGGATTCCCCTGGTCACCCCTTTTCATAATGACCTTGAACTACTAAAAAGCAATCCCTACCTGTTTCAGCTAAGTCCATCCCTGGAAAGCGAGTACAGGGAGCTTGCCAAGCTGGTGGCCAGTAAGCATATGTATAACATTGTATATGTGAGAAATGAGGACTCCCTCAATATGGAGAAGCATGAGTACCTCAAAGAGCTGATCTTTGATGGCTTTGTTGATTATCACCCTTCCGACCCGGTGCGTTTCAAAGAGGTGATTCTGGATTTAAGAGGCGCAGATAAGATTATTCATTCATTGTCCCCCAACATGAAGAACCTGGTGGTGGTGCCCACTGCCGATGAGGCGCTTGCAAGTAGTGTTGTCACCTCGCTATACTTCCAATTGGATAATTACGATATTGAGGTGATCGGATCGCCCTACTGGACGGAGTTCTCAAGCATAGAGCTCAGGTATTTTCATAAGCTCAATCTGGTGTTTTACAACTCTTTCTGGGTGGACTATTTTGATCCGGATATTGAAGCTTTTATGGCAAAATACAGATACTACTTCTATAACGAGCCTACCATTACCTCCAGAAAGGGGCTCAACTATGGAATCCTGGGTCATGATATAAGCCTGTACTTTCTGAATGCTCTTAGAGTCTACGGGCGTAGGTTTATTCTGTCGCTGGATGAATATGAGCCCGGACTTGTTCAGGGACCATATACATTCAATCGCAAGTCCGGGGGGGGAGGGTATGAGAATTCTCACATCAGTTTTTATCGTTTCTTACCCGATATGAGCATTCAAGAGTTTGAGGTTCCATCTTTACCAGAGAAGAGCTACTTCTTCCGTCCTATGGATGATCCAATGAGAAGGAGGTACCTGAACAGGGAGCTTGAAATTGATTAAAATCTTATCTGAAGGATGTTTATGAATATAAAATGGCATGTGCTGATTCTGCTGGTTCTGTTTGTATCGTGCTCGGGCAAGAAGAATGTGAAGGAGG
>JAUVIT010000295.1 GCA_030592605.1 Bacteroidota bacterium | reverse complement strand
CCCGCTGATTATCAAGGAGGTATCATTCAAGGATCTTCCATAATCCGAGACCTGGGTGAAGTACTCCAGGGCTTGCCCAAACTGATCTATGTAAAAATAGGTGTTGCCGATGTTCATCAGGGTATTGGCCTGTTTCAGTGAATCTCCCAGTTCCACGAAGCTTTTAAATGCCTCAATCAGGAGATCAGCTGCCTCTTTATTAACTCCTATGTAATCGTAGAATCTTCCGATAGCCAGTTTTGCCTCAGCGGTCCACCGAACCGAAGCGATCTCTTCAGCTTCTCGCAGGGCCTGGTTGGCACGGTCCAGTGCCTCACTGATATCTGATTCACTGAGCTCATAGGCAATCTGCAACTGTAAATCGATTTGTTCTCCACTGATTAGTGTGGTATCACGCAAGGCCAACAGGCTATCTACATTCTGGGACCGCACCCACGGTGTAGATAGCACTACCACCAATATTAAACAAGAAATATTTCTGGTAAGCATATATGGAAAATACGAAAATGAATGGAGAAAGTTTGCCCTAGTGCTTCTTTTTCTTCCCTTTCTTTTTTCCGTGTTCATTCTCCTGCGAGTAGGTGACCTCAAAGGATTTTCCTTCGTAAGTGCCCTCTTTGATGCTGGGCAGAATTTTATTTGATACCTGATCATCGACTTCGAAAAAAGCGTGCCGGGAATGGATATCGATACGACCCATATGATTACTTTCGATACCTGTTTCGCTGCACACCAGTCGGAGCAGGGCTCCTTTATTCATATTTTGCTTCTCACCCAGGCTGATAAAAAACTTCTTTTTTGAGCCACCCAGGTTCCGGTTGAAGGCCCCGCTCTCTCTTCCGCCCGGTCTGCCTTTTCCACCCTGTCGTTCTCTTCCCCTGCTTGTGCCACCAGATTCATGACTGGCATTCAGATCGCCCGAGGCTTTGTAATAATTCAGAAAAGCGTTTAGCTCCATAGAGATAAACTTTAATACAATCTCCTCGGCAGGCAGATCTTTCAGCTTCTTATAGAATACGGGCCAGTAGAGGTCTATGGCCTCATCATCCACCGGGGTGCTGACCACCCTGTCCATCAGGGCGTACATCTGCTTCTCACAGATCTCCTCCGAGCTGGGGATGTTCGATTGTTTGATCTTTGTCTGCAGCAGCGACTCTACCTGCTTGATTTTATATGTTTCCCTGGTATTTACCAGAACCAGAGATTTGCCCGATTTACCTGCCCGGGCTGTCCGGCCGCTACGGTGAGTATAGTTCTCGATATCGTCGGGCAGATTGTAATGGATCACATGGGAGATATCCTTCACATCGATGCCCCTGGCAGCCACATCGGTGGCAACAAGTACTTTTACAGTCTTCTCCCGGAACTTTTTCATGGCTGCATCCCGCTGTGGCTGCGACAGGTCACCATGCAGGGCCACAACACTGTAGCCTTCTTTTTCCAGCTTGTCGGCAATCTGGCCCGTCTCTCGCCTGGTTCGGCAGAATATCAGTCCGTATATCTCCGGGTAGAAGTCCAGGATCCTTTTTATTGCATGGTAGCGATCCCGCTCCTTCATCATATAATAGCGGTGTTCAATATTATCAGCCACGCTGTTCTGTTTTCCCACCACGATTTCAACGGGGTCGAGCATGTAGTTCTTGGCTATCCGCTTTACTGCTTTGGGCATGGTGGCAGAAAAGAGCCACACCCGCTTCACAGCAGGGGTCTGATCCAGGATGGCATCGATGTCCTCCTTGAAGCCCATGTTAAGCATTTCGTCTGCTTCATCCAGCACCACCCGCTGAACAGATTTCAGCTTAACCGCTTTCCGGTTGATCAGATCGAGCAGTCTACCCGGAGTGGCCACCACAATCTGGGCTCCCTTTTTCAGTTTTCGGATCTGATCGGATATGTTTGCTCCCCCGTAAACTGCAGTAATATTAGGATTGTTCTGATAGATGGCAAATGAATCCAGGTCGCGGGTAATCTGCATACAAAGCTCCCTGGTGGGACAGATGATCAGGGCCTGTGTGGTTGGGTCGTTGAAATCGATATGCTGGATCAGAGGCAATCCGAATGCAGCGGTCTTCCCTGTGCCTGTCTGAGCCAGTCCCACAAAATCCTGCTTGCCTTCCGAAAGGATCGGAATTGCTTTTTCCTGAATTTCTGAAGGGGTTTCAAACCCTAATTTGGTGACTGCTTTCAGAATCTCTTTGGGCAATCCTAAGTCCTTAAATTCCATAATCTTAAATTAGGCCGCGAAGTTACGATAATTAACTTACAAAGGCCTTATGATCCGCATCAATCGATTTGAGGAGATCCATGGATTGCGCCCATAGTTTTTGTCCCTCCCCGATCTCATATACTTTTGGGTCCATTTTTTGGGATTAAACATATGCAGGTATTCATTGGTAGTGCCTTCGTAATCGGTCGAGAGGGCCATATAAACCACAGGACGGGCTGCTATTTGTGGAGATTTAAATACGATGCGAAAGATCCCCTTCAAAGTCATTCGCAGCAGCCAGGGGCCTCCTTTACAATGTTGGAAGCCACAGGGCCCGGACAGATAACATTGATGCTTAATTGAATCCCATCCTAGGCTCTAGAGAATCAGTTTTTTAGTGTGCTTATATTATGCTACCTTTGCGCACTTTTTAATTGGAGCAAAGCAGCATGGATTTACGAAATATAGCAATTATTGCACACGTCGACCACGGAAAGACCACCATGGTAGATCGTATTTTACACCAGGTAAATCTCTTCCGGGATAACCAGGAGATGGGCGACCTGATCCTAGATTCAAATGATCTGGAACGTGAACGGGGCATTACCATACTCTCGAAGAATGTATCGGTCTCATACAAAGGGACAAAAATCAATATCATCGATACCCCGGGACACTCTGATTTTGGTGGAGAGGTGGAAAGGGTGCTGAATATGGCCGAGGGCGTGCTCCTGCTGGTGGATGCCTTCGAGGGTCCCATGCCTCAGACTCGGTTTGTATTGGAGAAGGCCCTGGAGCTGGGGAAGAAGGTGATTGTAGTGATCAACAAGGTGGATAAGCCCAATTGCAGGCCGGATGAAACCACTGAATTGGTTTTCGAGCTGATGTTTGCCCTGGATGCCACCGAAGAGCAGCTGGAGTATCCCACTGTATACGGTTCTTCCAAAGAGGGATGGATGGGGTCGGATTGGAAAAATCCTGCCGATGACATGGCTCACCTCCTGGATACCATTATTGACTATTTCGATCCTCCAAAGGAGAACCCGGGTACCCTGCAACTGCAGATCTCTTCGCTGGATTATTCTTCCTATACCGGACGGATCGCTGTTGGGAAAGTGCATCGTGGAAGCATAAAAATGGGAGACCAGATCTCCATCGTGCAGCGTAATGGTCTGAATCATAAGTCATCGGTAAGGGAGTTATATACTTTTGAAGGACTGGGTAAAGAGAAAACAAAAGAGCCCATAGGCTCGGGCGAAATCGTGGCTGTTCTGGGACTTGAAGATTTTGATATTGGGGATACCATTGCCGATTTTGAAAACCCGGTTGCCATGCCCCCCATCTCCAT
>JAUVIT010000356.1 GCA_030592605.1 Bacteroidota bacterium | reverse complement strand
GAGGTGGTTTTCAATACGGCCATGACCGGCTATCCTGAAAGTCTTACAGACCCCTCCTACAAAGGTCAGGTCCTGGTGCTTACCTATCCACTGGTGGGTAATTACGGCGTTCCCCGCAAAGATTCGGAAAACGATCTCTTCAAATTTTTTGAATCGGACCAGCTCCATATCTCTGCCCTGGTAATCTCTGATTACTCCGCTGAATATTCGCACTGGAATGCAGAGCAAAGCCTGGGTGACTGGCTAAAGCAACACAAGATACCCGGCATTTTTGACGTGGATACCCGGATGATCACCAAATTGCTGAGGGAGAAAGGATCCATGCTGGGGAAGGTTGTTTTTGAGGAGAAGGAGCCGGAGACCTACGATCCCAACCAGGAGAACCTGGTGGCACATGTGAGTGTGGGTGAAAAGAAGATTTATGGCAATGGAAAGTACAGAATCATGCTGTTGGACTGCGGGGTGAAGTACAACATTATCCGCTACCTTCTGGAGCGGGATACTACCGTTATCAGGGTTCCATGGGACCACGACATAAGCAAGGAGGAGTATGATGGACTCTTTATCTCCAATGGTCCGGGAGACCCCAAGCAGTGCAGCATTACCATTGACAGTCTGGCAAGTGCCTACCAGTCGGACACCCCTGTTTTCGGGATCTGCCTGGGGAACCAGCTGATGGCGCTGGCTGCCGGTGCCGATACCTATAAACTGAAATACGGGCACCGCAGTCACAATCAGCCGGTGCTTGAGGTGGGAACAGACAAGGCCTATATCACTTCACAGAATCATGGTTTTGCCATCGATAACGGGACCCTGCCCAAAGGATGGGAACCACTCTTTATCAACCTGAACGATGATACCAACGAGGGGATGAAGCACCTTTCAAAGCCTTTCTTCTCAACACAGTTTCATCCTGAAGCTTCAGGTGGGCCTACCGATACAGCATATCTCTTTGATGTTTTTATTGATAACATCCTTAAGTACAAAGGGGATCTTTAGACCAAGGATACTTCCTGTTCTCAAGTGATTCTACCTGGTCTGACCCGACCCGTAGATGATATACTTGCTGGTGGTAAGCTCTTTAAGTCCCATAGGTCCACGGGCATGTAGCTTTTGTGTGCTGATACCGATCTCGGCACCATAACCAAATTCAAATCCATCTGTAAACCTGGTGGAAGCATTCACATAGACTGCTGCTGCATCCACCCGGTCGAGAAAGTACTGTGAATGGCTGTAGTTCTCAGTGATAATACTCTCCGAATGCATCGATCCGTAGCGGTTAATATGATCCACAGCCTCCTCTACCGATCCCACCACTTTAGAAGAGATCACCAGGTCGAGATACTCGGTGGACCAATCCTCTTCACTGGCAGGAGTTGCCTCGGGGATCATCTCGCAGGTCCATTTGTCACCCCGGATCTCCACACCACCTTCTTTAAGGGCTTTACCAATGACAGGCAATACTTCTACGGCCACTTTTTCATGTACCAGTAAACTTTCAGCTGCATTGCAGACTCCGGGACGGTGGGTTTTGGCATTGTATACGATTGCCACCGCTTTCTCCAGGTCGGCTGCCTCATCCACATAGATATGACAGTTTCCCACCCCGGTTTCAATCACGGGAACCGTGCTGTTCTGTACCACCGCCTGAATCAGGCCAGCTCCTCCCCGGGGGATAAGTATATCCAGGTAGGCATTCAGCTTCATCATGGCCATGGCACTCTCCCGGGAAGTATCCTGTACCAGTTGTACCATATGCGGATCCAGTCCACATTCAATAAGGGCTTCGTGGAAAATTTTTACAATAGCATTATTTGAACGAAAGGCCTCTTTGCCTCCCCGGAGCACACATACATTTCCAGTTTTAATACATAGCCCGGCCACATCAGCGGTTACATTGGGCCGTGATTCATAGATTACTCCCACCACTCCCAGGGGCACCCTTTTCTTTCCGATCAAGAGCCCATTGGGCCTTTTTTTCATCTCTTCGATCTCTCCAATGGGATCCTCCAGCTGAACAATTTCCCTTAATCCACCAGCAATCTCCTTAATCCTGCTGCCCGACAGGGTCAAACGCTCCACAATGGCACCTTTCAGCCCCATCTCTTCCCCTTGTTTAAGATCGGCCACATTGGCTTCCAGCAGGCCTGGAATTGCGTTCTCCAAAAGATCAGCCACCAGGAGTAAGACTCTGTTTTTCTGTTCAGTATTCAGGTGGGCCAACTGTTTTGAAGCCTCTTTTGCTCTCTTCCCTATTTCTATTAACTCACTCATCTTCAATAAATTTCCAGGAACTTGTTACTTATAATTACTATCCAGCCATCTGGGTGGCATCTGATACAAAGAATGTACCCAGGTCCTTTCCATCAAGCACATCCATAATAGTTGCCGGATCTTTACCATTGGCAATAACCACATCCACATTGTGCTCGCGGCAAAGCTCAGCTGCTGCAATCTTGGAGGCCATTCCACCGGATCCCATTTTGGAAGATCCATTCAGATCCACATCTTTGAGATCGTCACTGGCCTTCATCACCTTGGGAACCTTCTGGGCCGAAAGGTGAATATGCGGATCGGCCGTAAATACCCCATCCGTATCTGTAAGAATCAAGAGCAGATCGGCCTGAATCAGTGTGGCAACTGCCGCTGAAAGGGTATCGTTATCTCCGAATTCAATCTCATCGGTAATGACTGTATCATTCTCATTAACCACCGGGATAATGCCCATTTCGATCAGCTGGTTCAGCGTGTTCCTTGCATTCTTCCTGCGCAGACTGTTTTCGATTCCGTCGCGGG
>JAUVIT010000024.1 GCA_030592605.1 Bacteroidota bacterium | reverse complement strand
GTGTTCCGGGTCCAGTCGGCCCCGTCGGAAACCAACAACAGGGGGCGTGGAGCGCATAGGGCTGCTATCTCCACATTGTTGGTCTGGTGATGCTCGCTCTTATGAACGGGCATTCCGCTTTCGCAGATACATCCCCCGAAAAAATGGGCCGATACCTGCACCACAGGTGCTGAAACGGTGATCCGCTTATCGATGGCGGTCAGCATAAAGGTCTGGGTACCCCCTCCCGATCCACCGGTCATCCCGATGCGTTCAGGATCCACATCGGGTCTTGAGAGAAGGTATTCCAGCACCCGCCTGCTGTTAAAGGTCTGCAGCAGCAGGGCAATTGGCATTTTGTGATTGACCTGGTGCGACTCACCGTAACCCACCATATCGTAGGCAAAAACAATGGCACCCATTCGGGCCAGGGCGGCACTTCGTATCTGCACATCGGCTGTTAAGCGTTTGTCAGCCGCATGTCCGTGGGGACAGAGTACAGCAGCGTTCTTTTTTTCAGCTTGCAGGGGAGTATAGAGGTTCCCGGTGATCCAGAAACCAGGGAAGCTTTCAATAGCAATATTCTCCACTGCGTAGCCATCCATCTCCTTGCGATTGTGAATCAGGGGATGAAATTGTCCCTCAATGACCGGCATCTTTTCCAGCTGCATTCCATCAATGATTCCCTGCCTGATCACATCGGCACGATTCTCCCACGACTCCAAATCATTCCAGGTGGAACGAAACTCTTTCATCTTCAGGTTGGCCTCATCTTCGGTCCAGTGTCCTCCCATACAGAGCATAGATTCCTGTCCGGATACCGGGGTGAGAGTCAGGAGGAGAAGAAGCGAGGGGAGAAACTTAAACAGTTTACGGGCTAGTAGCATAGTTGTATTGTTTTTGTATGCATTGAAGATAGCAAAGCAGCTGGACAAATTCAACAAGGCTTTGTTTTTCACTTTATGAAGTGCATGATCCAAAGAAAATAAATATGTGTGCGCACACACATTTTCTTTGGAAAGCAGGGTATTTTATTCTACTTTTGGCAACAAGTGCCTGAATGGCAAAGAATAATAGACCATGGAGATTGATATTCAACAAACGAAAGAAGCGCTGGGTAAAGCTGCGGCCGCCAAAGGAGCAGACCTCATAAGGAAGGCTTTGTGGAGGAAGGGTCATGCCAGCATCATTGTAGCTACCGGTGCATCCCAGTTCGAAATGTTAAGTGAGTTGACCGGGGAAGAGATTGACTGGAGCAGGATCACTGCTTTTCACCTGGACGAATATATTGGGATATCCTTAAGCCATCCGGCTTCTTTCAGGAAGTATTTGAAGGAGCGCTTTGTAGACAAGGTAGCCATCAAGGAATTTAACTATATCGATGGTGAAGCAAATCCATCTGTCGAGATCGGGCGTATAAATAAGCTAATCGAGCAGCACCACATTGATGTTGCATTTATCGGAATTGGAGAGAATGGTCACCTGGCCTTTAATGATCCTCCGGCTGATTTTGTAACCACGGAGCCCTATATCGAGGTTGAACTGGACCGGGATTGTCGTCAGCAGCAATTTAATGAGGGGTGGTTTCACTCGGTTGATGAGGTGCCGGAAAAGGCCATCAGTATGTCGGTGAACCATATCCTGAAATCCACTTCCATTATCTGTACTGTACCCGGAGAAAGGAAGGCAGAGGCCGTAAAGAAAACCATCGAAAACGGCATTACTCCGGACATTCCGGCATCGGTATTGAAATCGCACGATTCGGTTTTTCTCTATCTTGACAGGGACTCTTCATCCATGCTTCCACGGCTATAGGGGAAGGTTTTCCCTGGTAAAAATCATCAGATTCATTAGTTGTTTCTTCGGGATGGCCTCTTTATAGCTCAGGCTCCTGATCATTGATTCAACAGCCAGGTAACCCTGTCGCTGTGCTTCCTCCTCGATCAGGAAATCGACGGTTTCGTCTTTAACCCTATCCATATTTCTGGGGATCAGGTCGTGACCGATCAGCAGGGGCTTCGGTTCGGGTCTTAACTTTTTAATGCTTCCGGCAATTCTATGAACCATTGATCCGGTTACATAGATGGCGTGTGGAATTTCCCGGGCCAGCATTTCTTCAATCTCCTCATCAACAACTTTTTGCGTTCCTTTATCGTTCATGTCAAAGGTCTGGAAGGAATAATCCTCCTGCAGCTCCTTATCAGTGAAGTAATTCATTAAACCGATTTCCCTTGCCAGGAAGGCATAGGTCTGGTTGGGTGAGCTTGCCAGATTGATGATCCATACATTTTTTGTTCCGGAGATATGCCTGGTTAGCTGGTGGATCAGTTCGGCAACGGTGAGTCCCGATTGAACAGGATCTTTTCCGATAAAGGAGAGTGAGGGTGTGCCGTGGATATCTGAATCTATCAGGATAAAGGGCTTGTTATTCTGGAAGAATGATCGAACCAGCCTCACACTCTCTCTGTAGGTGGCAGGATTCATGATAATTCCATCAATATCATCCGCAACCATTTTCATTCCCACCTTGTAAAACTTCTCAGGACTATTGTAGGTGAACCAGCGTGCCTCAATGTTATAGCCCTGCTCGTTATAGCGCTCCACTGCTTCAGTAATCCCCATACAGGGCAATTCCCAGTACTCCCCTTTTTTATAGGAGGGTAAGAGGATGCCAAGGGTCAGAGTCTGCTTGCTGGCCAGAACCCTGGCATTGACATTGGGTTTGTAATCCAGCTCTTTTATTATCTGGAGGATTCGCTCCCTGACGGGCTCAGCCACCTTCCCACGATTGTGTATGACACGGTCTACCGTTCCGATGGAGCATTTTGCTTTTTCGGCTATATCCTTGATCCTGACGTGGGTTCCCTTTGCCATCTCTGTTCAGTCACTCAAAAATAGGCAAAAAATCAGATTTTACAAATAGTGTGTTCGCACACACTTTTCTTTTGTCAGCTGTTAAAAATATCATATATTTGCTTTGATTGGATTACCATATCAGGCTTTTTTTGTAATTTATTTTTTATGTCTGAACGAAGAGTGAGAGGCCAAATAATCCTGGCATTGCTGATATCTCTGATGATTATTGTTCCGGCACAACTGTTCGCACAATCAAGAGGTGTTGTGAAGGGAAAACTGACAGATACGCAGAGTGGAGAACCCCTGATGTACGCCAATGTGGTCCTTATTGGGACTACCCTTGGTGGTGTAACTGATGACCAGGGAAATTATCAGTTGAATAATATCAAACCTGGTACCTATACCCTTTTCTTCAGTTACATCGGTTACGGCGACGCGGAACAGCAAGTTACCATTGGAGCAGGAGAAACCAAGGTGATTGATGGGTCCCTGATGATTGAATCGATTATGGGCGAAGAGGCAGTGGTTACTGCCATGGCGCGAGGGCAAACCGCTGCCATCAACCAGCAGGTAAATTCCAATACCATTGTCAACGTGGTCTCCAAAGAAAAGATCATGGAGCTCCCGGACCAGAATGCAGCAGAGACAGTGGCCCGGCTTCCCGGAGTATCGCTGGTACGGGATGGGGGAGAGGGAACCAAAGTGACCCTGCGCGGCATGGCTCCCCGTTTTAACTCCATTACCATCGATGGGGAGCGGATTCCTTCCACCTCTGATCAGGACCGGTCGGTGGATCTGAGTATGTTCTCCACAGATGCCCTGGCCGGGATCGAGTTTTATAAAGCGCTGTTGCCGGATATGGACGGAGATGCCATCGGGGGACGGATCAATTTTACTTCCCGGACTGCCTCCGGAGGATTTCATGGCAATGTAAGGGCACAGACCGGGTACAATGTGCTCGCCAAAAGTTTTGGACAATACAAGGGAAGTGTGGCCTTCGAAGACAGGTTTTTCGAAGATAAACTGGGCATCATTGTGGGTGGCGGAATGCAACGGGCCGACCGGGGTACGGAAGGATTTACAGGAGATTTTGCCACCGAGTCGGGTAAAGATGGCGATGGCAATACCATCTTCAGTGTTAGCAAATTTAATCTGACCGATAAGCAGGAAGTGCGTTACCGCTACAATGCCAATACCACCATCGATTTGAAGCTGAAAAACGGATCAATCCTTTTCAGTAGTAATTTTGGGCAGACCAAGCGCGAGGAGATCCGGCGCAGACGCAGGTACCGGGTCGATGCTTCTTACCAGGAACACGATTTGAAAGAACAGCATTCCGACAACCTGGTTCTTTCAAACCGGCTTAGCGGAAAACATCTCTTGTTCCAGAGGCTGGAATTGAGCTGGGCAGGATCCTACTCCTTCTCCAGAAATGATAAGCCCTTTGTAAGTACCATGCGTTTCAGGGAAATTGGTGCTTTTAATAATAGTCCGGAATTGAACTATGACGATATTGTGAACTCGGCAAAGAATCATCTGGATGCCACCTGGCTGAAGGATGCCTATTTTGATACCTACGATGTGAAGGACGATAACTATACTGCTCAGCTTAATGCAAAGTATCCTCTAAGTATTGGCAGTCAGGTGAAAGGCTATGTGAAAGCAGGGGGGAAATACCGTCAAAAATACAGGGAGAATGATATCAACCGGGTATGGACCCAACATTTTGTTGCACAGGAAATTCTTGATGACGGCAGGGAGAATCCGGATTGGGATATTGATTATAGCAATGATTATATCCTGATGAGCAGTTTCCTTGACGACGAGTATATTGATGATTTTGGGAGATTTTTTGAGAGAACTTATTATCTGGGTCCTGGTCCCGATCCGGTTAATGGGCCGCTTATCGATGCCGGCAAGGTGGAAGCATTTCGAAAGGATTATGCTGATTACTATGTGATTGATCCCACCAAGGATCTCTCCGATTATGAAGCCGGCGAAAACATTACTGCAGGATACGGAATGGCAAGTTTCACATTCTTCGACAAGGTGGATCTGATTGCCGGTGTACGCTACGAAAGAACCCAGAATAGTTACAAGAGTATTTTTGGTTCCCCGCAGGTGGATGAGGACGGAAACATCCAGAATATAACGGGTCTGGTCGATACAGTGGGTAACCGGGTATATGAGGATTGGTTACCCATGATACACCTGAAACTGGATATTACGGAATGGGCCAACCTGAGGCTGGCCGCCGCCAAAACACTAAGCCGTCCAAATTTCTTTAGCCTGGTACCCTGGGAGATAGTGAATCATGGAGAATCATATGCAGAGCGGGGCGAGCCCAACCTGAAGAGCATGAGTGCCTGGAATTACGATGCCATACTTTCCATGTATGGTAAGTTCGGACTCTTTACCTTGGGGGGCTTTTATAAAGAGGTGGAGAATATTGACTACACCCTTACATCCAGAATATTCGATCCTGCTGATCCCATATATGGACTGAACCTGACCAGACCGGTTAATGCAGAAGGAGTTTCCACCATCCTGGGTTTTGAGATTGACCTTCAGTCCAACTTCAGGTTTTTGCCCTCACCTTTTAATGGCATTGTTATAGCAGCCAACTATACACACCTGCAATCGGAAACACTTTTTCCCATCTCCATTATCGAATCCATGGATGAATTTCCCTATACATCCACGGTACACGATACAGTCAGGAGTGGAAGCATGCCGGGACAGGTGGATAATCTTGTGAATCTTTCACTGGGATATGAACGGGGTGGCTTTAGTGCCCGTGTGTCAATGATCTACCAGGGCATGAGCTTGTTCGTGGATGAGGAAGCTGATATGGGACGCCTGGCACCCAGCGTTGGGCTCACTGCTGAGAAGGATAATTTTGTTGCAGCTACTACACGTTGGGACCTGGTGATCAAGCAGAAAATCAAGGAACACTTTCAGATCTTTCTGTATGTGAATAATTTCACCAATGTGAATGAAGAAAATTTCCTGGCCGGATCCATACATAACCTTGTTACCAGCAGTTTTATGTATGGTACAACCATAGATTTGGGGGTGACATATAAATTTTGACTAGAGTACAAGTATTTACTAACTTTAATTCGAACTAAAAACAGCTGATTATGAAGAAAATCTACAATGCATTTGGACTTATCTTTCTTTTCCTGGCATTTATGGCCATGGATATAAACGGACAGATACGTTATGTTGATGTTGCTCCGGGGATCGGAACGCTGACCGATACCATCAAGGGTGATACAACCGATCTTGGCGAACGCATCGATGCCGAAAATACGGTCTACCGCCTGCAAAGGGGAGATCAGGCCTATTATGGACTGGAGGGATCGATTTCAAACAGCGGCTACCCACTTACCATTGAGGCTGCCGATGGAGATGGCGCACGTCCTTTCCTTCAGCCCAGGGTAGTGGATAGTGAAGCTAACAGGCCATTCCGTCCAAAAGGGGATATTACCCTGAGAGGACTTCATGTAACTAATAAGGATAATCTGGGTGGACTGGCCACCCGTATGCTGCGCTGTGATGACGACGGCATTCGTGTTACCCTGGATAATTGCTGGTTTGATCAGGATGCTCAATCCTTTATCCGGGTGGATGATCCGGATATGAAATTCTATATAACCAACTGTGTGATCTCTAATATTGGTGTACCTATGGATCCCAATAACGGACGTGGAATTGACGATCGCGGCAATGACATCGATACCATTGTTATCGAGAATTGTACCTTCTTCAATGTAACCAGCCGGATAATCAGGGATGATGGTGGTGTGATTAACTATGCCAGATTAAATAATAACACCATCGTTAATGTAGGCCAGATGGGGATCACCTTTGGGAAAATTGATACGCTGATTATGACCAACAACATCGCCATGAATGCCGGGTTTCTGCCCAAGGATGATGACGATGACTGGTTTGTCTTTGCGGCAGATTCAGTAGAAGGTGTTGCTCCTTATGTGGAGATGACCAATAATACTGCCTATTTGGATACTGCCATGATCCTGGCTTTCTTGAATGATACCATCACCATTACACCAATTTTCAATCCTACCCTGGCTCTTGCTGTTGATGCTGCAGGAAATATTGATGATAATGAGAATTGGAACATAGTGTTTACCGATGGACCTCCCTTCAACGACTCCATGGTGATCTATACCCTTGATCCTGCATGGATGGCTGGAAATGCTCCTGATTGGGTGGTTCCTGATCTGCCAGGTGATGGAAACGGACTCTACCATCTGGATGTTTATTTTGACTTCGGTTATAAGCATACTCAGGCTGTATTTGGTGCCACGGACGGACTGCAGTTGGGTGATCGCAACTGGGATGCTACCTGGACAACCGGAATCAGACCTGTATTACAGGAAGGTGTTTCACTTTCGCTTTATCCCATGCCCGTTGGAAACAACGCGACCATCAGCTTTGAGCTGAAGGCCGACGCCCTGGTTCAAATGGAGGTATACAGCCTCACCGGACAGCGTGTGGCAGAGGTGATTAATACCCAGTATCCTGCCGGAACACATGAGTTCAACTGGGAAACCGGTTCTCTTGGAACTGGAATGTACCTGCTTCGCATGAAAGCCGGGAATGCCACTTCTACTGTTAAAATGATTGTACAATAAGCTTAATGCCAAATTCGAAAGACCGCTCCGGAAACATTTCCAGAGCGGTCTTTTTAATGAAAATCCGGATTGAAAGTCTGCATAGCATGTCAAAATATTGTTTCTCATTTGTTTTGCTTGGCACTTTTCTGTTTTTGACGGGATGTGGAGTTTCTGATAAGGAGCTCCCGGCCAATCCCTGGAACAAGGCGGAGCAAATCGTAAGCCAGATTCAGGAGCCTCAAATTCCGGAGAACTTGTTTAAGCTCTCCGAATACGGCGCTAAGAGTGATGGCATCACCGATAACAAACCCATATTTGACAGGATCATTGAAGCATGCACTGAAGCAGGAGGCGGATGCATATATGTGGAAGCGGGCAGCTACCTGGTGAATGGCCCCATCCACCTTAAAAGCCATATGGAGCTCCACCTGGAAGAGGGAGCCAAATTAGTATTTGGTACTGAACCCGCGTACTATCTTCCGGTGGTGCTGACCAGCTGGGAGGGAACCCGGTGTTATAACTATTCCCCCTTTATCTATGCGATAGGGGCCACGGATGTAGCCATTACAGGTAAAGGTGAAATCGACGGAAATGCTGCGGAGAGCTGGACCAGCTGGAAACAGCTTCAGGATCCGGATAAGAAACTGATCCGGAAAATGAACAACGAATCGGTCCCCCTGGAAGCGCGTGTCTTTGGGGCCGGCCATTATCTGCGCCCCCACCTGGTACAGTTCTACGAAAGTGAAAATATTCTGGTGGAGGATGTGAAGATCAGCGATTCGCCCTTCTGGTGTCTCCACTTTGTCTACTCAAAGAATATCAAGGTTCGCGATATTTCCTATGAGGCCTTTAATTACAATAACGACGGAATTGATCCGGAATCCAGCTCAAACATTTTAATCGAAGGAGTCACCTTTAACAATGGGGATGACAACATTGCCATCAAAGCAGGCCGCGACCTGGAGGCCCGCACATTGGGGATCCCCTGCAGGAACATTGTGGTACGCGACTGCAAGTTTAAGGGCTACAATGCCATTGCTGTGGGCAGCGAGATGTCCGGAGGTGTCCATGATGTATATGTGGAGAACTGCAGCTATGACGGGAAGGTGATCTATGGATTCTACCTGAAGGGGAACCAAGACCGTGGTGGTATGGTACATGATATCTATGTCCGCAATATTGAATTTGACACGACACGGTCAACCATTATGATCGATTCCAATTACAAAAACCAGGGCAGCTGTTGTCCCCCGACTTTCAAAAATATATTTATCGAGAATATCTCGGCAAGTCATGCCAGCGACCACGGGATCTTTCTGAAAGGCTCGCCACAGGTGCATCTCGACTCTGTCTTTATCACTAAGCTCGAGATTGGATCGGCCCGGGTGCCTTTTGATGCAAGCTATACAGATTTCCTGGTGATGAACCAGGTAAGCATTGGCGGAGAATCCTTTGATCTGTCGGGTGGGGTAGCTGAGTGGAATAAATTTGCCTCCCCGGAGACCGGTCGTGAGATATGGCAGATCAGTTCCGATACTGCGCCTGCAGTGGCCTGCTATTTTGAGCGGCAGGCCTTTACATCGGATGAAAAATATGTGATATACGCTTCCAGGAGTTCAGGAGTCTGGCGCTTAAACAGGATGGATCTGGAGACGGGGGTGATCCGTGCCATCACGCCTGAAGGACGCCGGGTGATGGACGATGATTATACGGTGATGCCGGATGGCCAACGGGTCTGTTACCTCGATGGATGGAAGCTTTACGCCATTCATGTGGAATCCATGGAAGAGGACTTACTCTTTGACTATACCGGTTTGTTGCCTGACCAACCCTTATATACGGGATCCTTTACGAATGATGGGAAGTATACCCTGGTTTATGTGCGGGGAGATACACTTACAGCTATTTACCGTACCAATCTGGAATCGGGCGAGGTGGTGGAAGTGCACCGGCAGCCTGGAGGGAAGATTACCCATCCGCTTATCAACCCTGAAGACCCGGAGGTGATCACCTATGTGCCGGGTCCCGACACACAGAACGATATGTCGCTTCCCATGGAACAGCGGGCCCGATCATGGAAGATAGATATGGAAGCAGGAACAGATCTGCAGTATCTTACGGTTCCTTATGGGTACCGGGCCACCCACGAATCCTGGTCACACAATGGGGAAAGGTTCTTCTTTTTCCGCAAGACCCGTCCGGGATGGAGGCCGGTGGCCATCTGTTCGCAGGATAAAAACGGGGAAGATATACAGGTGCATTATGAAAGTGACACCATCAGGCTTGGTCATGGCACCACCAGCTGGGACGGAAGGTGGTTTGTTTCCGATTCGCAGGAGCCGGGAAAGAACGAGCTGGTGCTGGTGAACCTGGAGAGCGGGAAGGCAGAGGTCCTGTGCTGGCCGAATTCATCGGTCAGCGGGGGACACGATGCCCGGGCCCATGTACACCCCTCCTTTAGTCCAGGGGGCAATTATGTCTGTTTTACTTCAGATTATACCGGAGTGTCCCAGGTCTATGTAGTACCGGTGGGCGATCTTACAACTTTAAGAAATTGACTAACCTTTAAAATCCTCAGAACTATTGAACATATATAAGAAAATAGGACTCTTTCTGACCTCCATTGCACCCGGACTCTTCCTGATTGGGTATAATATCGGAACCGGCAGCATTACCACCATGGCCTCCTCGGGGGCCGCTTACGGGATGACCCTGATCTGGCCCCTGTTGTTGTCCTGCATTTTCACCTTTTTCCTGATCATGCTGTTTGGACGTTATACCTCGGTGACCGGATTGACCATCCTGACCAGCTTCCGGAAGTATTTTGGAGTGGGGCTTACTGTTTTTGTGCTGATCTCTTTGCTTATCAGTGAGTGGGTCAGCTGCATGGGAGTGATGGGTGTGGTAACCCAGGTGGTGCAGGAGTGGTCGAGACCCCTCACAAAATCGGGCAATGGCTTCAGTCCCATTCTTACTGCCCTTATCTTTGGTGCGCTTCTCTACTACCTCTTCTGGAACGGACAGCATAAAGTGTTTGAAAAGGTGCTGGCAGTCTTTGTGGCGATCATGGGACTCTCCTTTGTGCTTACCATGTTCATGGTGATTCCCGATCCGCAAGAAGTGCTTCAGGGACTGGTGCCCCGTATTCCAAAGGATTCCGATG
>JAUVIT010000324.1 GCA_030592605.1 Bacteroidota bacterium | reverse complement strand
GAGGTGAATATAAGTGAAAAAATAAGTAAGCCTTTCTCTGATTCTTTTTCAGATACTGATACTCTTCTTATTTAGAATAGTTCTTTAAATATCTTCTTTATTCGGAGAAGGGATAGTTTTATTAAATTCGATCTGTATTGCATTTGTTTGAAAATTTGAACGCTCCTTCATGTTAAGAATTCTTGCCCTCTCTGTCATGATTTTATTGCTATTTCAGACCAAGGGAGAAGCTCAGCTCGAAACCCGCTGGATCGACACCACCACATACGGGAATCACGATTATGGCTATTTTTTTAGCAACAGGCCCTTGAAAAAGTCGGAAGACGGGGTTGTGGCTTTTAGAAACCGATGGACACGGCAGACCGGGAATCTTTATTTCTGCCTGTACGACTTTGAAAAGGACTCCATTATGCTGAAATACCAGGCCACCAAAACATGTGACCTGGATGTCTATCCCACGGAGCCAGTTCAGGACAACATTTTTTATGGCATCTACGATAAGCTGGTGGTGAAAAGGGGGATCCAGAGCCTCATTTTCGTGGTGCCCGGCTATGGTAAAACCTTTGAGAAACAGGTTAAGGACTTTATGTTCCGGCTCGATCAGAATTATACAGATTCCATTCGGGAAAAAATGGCCATTCTTATGTTTGCCTGGGGCGACCAATCCATGGCTCCTTTCTATCACAAGGGGAAACGTGCAGCTAGCAGGGCCGCCAACGACTTTGCTATCTACGAGCACATGCTGGAGGATTTCCTGGCCGACAAAGCTTACTTTGAGAAGCACCCAGCTCCTGTCTCTTACTCCCTGATGTGTACATCTATGGGAAACCAGGTACTGAAAAAGTATCTGCTTAAAAGGGAAAAGCAGGGCATTGATCTGCAGCCTGTTTATGACAGGATCATCATGGTAGGCAGCGATGCTGCCTGCGATTCTTTTGAGGATGGAAAAGGATTTCATAACATCACAGAAATGACCGATATGGTTAATGTCCTGGTAAACAGGAAGGATGGGCCCCTTACCATGTCTCAGTATATGAATATGAAGAACCGCCTTGGTAGGGCTGGCCCTACTAAAATTGATAAACTACCAGAGAATATCAGGATTCATGATATCACAGGTGCAATTGCCTGGGAAGACCTGCCGGCCATGGGGCATGATTATTTGCTTCGGAATAGTGCTATCAGAGATACTTTGCTCTTCATTGAGACCCAGTTTCAGAAGGATCAACTGAAGTAGGTTTAGAGTATAATACACAGATTATTAATGGAATAGAGCCCCTACTGTTGAAAAAATCCACATCTGCTGAATAATTCAACATATCCCATAAAGGTCTAAAATAGAGATAGTTCACACCTTTGCCGATGACAGGGTGCTGAAATATTCAACAACTCACCTACAAGTTTCATAGTAGTGCAAATAGCGTAAAGCACAAATAATCAGCGGTATATACTGTTGTGGCATGTTCTTTGTCAATTGATTTTGCAGCCGAGAGGCACTGTTCAGAACGAATTTTAAAATAGATAAGCAATGAAATCTGCAAAAACAATGACAATCGCGATGGCCATGCTCTTTATTACCATGACCGTCATACAGGGCGCACCAGAAGAGAAAGGTGTTTCCGGTAAGAATGAACTGCAACTGGTATGCAGCCCCGAACTTGAAAGCCTTGCTAACCAACTGGTGAAGGATTACAGTAAGGAACATGAGGGAGCTCAAATCCAGGTAACCCCGGTTGGCGACTACGATGTATATGGAACCCTTCGAGAGGGAACTGTTGCACTGGTCAAAAAAGATTGTGTAGCCGGATTGAAGGGGAAGCACTATTTCAAAATGGTGGTGGGACGCGATGCCATCGTCCCATTGATGAATGCCAATCATCCGCAGAGAGATCTGATCATGGAAAATGGTATCTCTGCTGAAGGATTTGCAAGGATCTATACAAGCCCTGGCAACATTACCTGGGGTGAGGTACTGGGTGTACCGGATCAACGTCCGGTTCATGCCTATGCACCTGGTCAATTCTGTGCAAAAGAGTACCTGTTCGATTTTTTGCAAATCGATCCCGGTAATCTAACCGGATTAATGATCTTGGAGCCGGAGGAGATGTTGAAAAAGATTGGAAGCGATCCAGGAGCTATAGGCTTCTGTAGCCTGGCCTGTCTGATGAATATGGAAAAGAGTGGAGTGGATGCCGGTATTGAACTGGTGCCAGTCGATATGGATGGAGATGGCCGGATGGATGAGTTTGAGGATATCTATGAGTCCAGCTCCATGCTATCCCATGCCATTTTTGTGGGTAGGTTCCCCAAGACCCTTTACAGCCGGCTCTATGTGGTTACAGCCAAACAACCTGCCAGTGCAGGGGAGATAGCTTTTCTGGAGTGGATGATCAGAGAGGGACAGCAGACAATGGCTTCGGCAGGGATTATGGAGCTTGGCTATGGCGAACGGGCTTCCAGAATGGAGCACCTGTCTGGCCATGACCAGGCGGTAGCCAATGTGTCAGTGATTGCTTCTCCTACCAGGGCTTATCTGGTGGTGGCCGGATTTTTATTGCTGATAGGACTCCTGATACTGGTGTTTGCCAGGATAGCAGGAAACAGGGGGGCAGTTCAAACGGCAGCTTCCCTGCAGGGAGAGAGATCTGCAGCTTTTCCCGGGGGACTCTTTTTCGACAGGTCGCACACATGGGCTTATATGGAGAAGAGTGGCCGGGTAAGGATCGGCATTGACGATTTTTTGCAAAATGTAACCGGACCTGTGACACGTATTGTAATGAAACATCCGGGTGAGCAGATTAAACGGGGTGACTCATTCCTGACACTGATTCAGAACGGGAAGCGCCTTGAGATCAAATCGCCGGTATCAGGTGTTGTGGAGGAGCAGAACAGAGGATTGCTTAACGATGTTTCGCTCCTGAACAGCGATCCCTATGCCGCAGGCTGGGTCCTTATGGTGAAACCATTGAACTGGATCTCCGAGCTGAAGTCCTATTTCATGGGCGAACCTTACGCCAACTGGTTGAAAACAGAGGTTGCCCGACTCAAAGAGTTTCTCACTTCCACGCTGAAGCTGCAGGACACAAAGGAACATGCCCTTGTATTGCAGGATGGTGGAGAGATAAGTGGTGGTGTGCTGGAGTCGTTCGGACCTGAGGTGTGGGAGGAGTTCCAGGCTGGTTTTATCAATAGCTCGAAATAATCGATAATTATAGGGCCCGGACGGTCGTCCGGGCTTTCATTTAAATATTCATCTAACCAATCCAATCAAATGGCAATAAACAGACGTAATTTTTTCAGGACGCT
>JAUVIT010000080.1 GCA_030592605.1 Bacteroidota bacterium | reverse complement strand
TTGCGTAATTGATCCGATACCGATGCCACCAGGGTGCCGGGCATGCAGGTAAATGGCAGGATATTGGCAATACCTGCAATTCCCTTGTCTGCCAGGATGGCCGAGGTGCCCAGGTTCAGTGCCGGGTCGCCATCGTAATGACGATGCACGTAGGGCCCACAGGCATTCAGCATATCCTTCACAGCCACTTCCTTGTCCTCATCAAACAAACCATGGAAGGGTTTGATGATCTTGCTGGCGGTCCGTTCCTGGAAATATTCCAGGAGCTTGGATTTTACCACCCCTTTAAAGTCACCTTTCCATTTACTGTCGCGGGTATAGCGGATGGTGGAGTATGAAAGCCACTCTGCAAATGGCGCGATCCAGGTTTCGGCTCCAAATTTCTCCAGTCTCCTCACCAGGTGGGCACTGCAGAAATCATTGTCACGCATAAAGATCTCACCTACTACGGCGATCACAGGCTTGCGCTTACCGTTGGAGAGTGGAATCTGGGTAAATGCATAGGCGATTCCGGCCAGCGTATCGGTTAAATTATCGCCACCATTCTCCATACAGTTTACCAGGTCCTTCAAGGCCTGCTGGTATACCTTTTCGGTGGTGCCGGGCATTAACTCATATGGGCTTCTTTCCTGCTTCATTTTCCGGAGCATATCCATGGCTACAAAACCCTTCCAGGCATTGAGCCTGAACTTGGAACCGTGTCCCCCTGAGATGGATTCATAGGAGTCATCATTGCTTGGAGCAATAATCTCGGTCTTGTCATAGCCCAGGCGGTCGAAGAGTACCCGCTGGAAACGGTTGTACTGACCAAAGCGGCAGGGGCCATTATGGTCGGGCATAAAAAAGCTGACTTTGGCTGGATCCACTTCAGGTGACATCAGTTTCTTCAGGAAACTTCCCGTGGTGGCAATCATGGGGAAACACTCCCGTGCCGAGGTATACTTACGGGCCAGGTCCAGATCCTCCTGGTTCTGCATGGGAAGGGATTCGGCATTGATTCCAAAGCTTCTGCAAACTGAAGCCATCACATAGGAGGCATCGCTCAGGTAAGGGAAATAGAGAGTCCGGTCGGTCATTGGTGAGGAGGCCATCGCTCCGGGAACAAAGACCTTCTTCTTCCTGTTGTCACTTATTCTGGAGCCCCTCAGGCTATCAAGAAAGGCCTCATAACGGGTGATCATTCCTGCATCTGCGCCATGTTCGTCGATCTCAATCTCCATGTAGGGTTTACCGGCCATCTCCTCGTGGACAAAGTGGGCCAGGAAGGAGTCGGGACCGCAGCGGAAGTTACCCATGTAGATGCCATGCAGGCGGTCGTCACGGGCAATGATCCGGGCAGCTGCCAGGATGCGCTGACCGTTGGGCCAGTACATCTTGTTGTAGTCGTCGGTGATATGCTCCTCTTCCAGGGGCAGGTAGTCCATGGGGATGGGAAGCACATCCAGGTTGATCAGCTTTTCCACCATGCAAAGATTCAGGGCGGGATCGCCAGTATTGTAGGGACGCCCTATGATGGCCAGGACCTCTTTGTCTTCGGGCAGACTTGCCATGACCTCGCGACCCCTTGCCTTCACACGCTCCTCGAAAACATCCTGTTTTGCATCGGCCTTTTTCATGGCCTCCACAATCTGCTTCTTACTAAGCTTGAATCTCTTTCCAAAGTAATCGTAAAGCTCCTTCTCCACCACTTTCCCATAGTAGCGGAAGTTAAGGGCGGGGCTCAGCAACTTCTCCCGCTGCTCTTCCTTGATGGAGGCTTTGACCATAAAGGGAACGGTCTGTACCCAGGGACAGTTCATATTTGAGGTGGGATTATCCTTACTGGCTTTTGAATTGATGATAAAGGGGGTAAAGATATAATCCACTTTGTCCTCCAGCATCTCGTAAATATGTCCATGCATGATCTCCACAGGGAAACAGGTTTCGGCCACAATCATGTTTAGCGCCTTCTTTACAGTTTGATTGTCAGTCTCGTCCGAAACCACCACATTGAATCCAAGCTCTTTAAAGAAAGTACTCCAGTAGGGGAACTGCTGGTAGAAGACCATCAGTCCGCGGGGGATTCCGATGGTTTGTTTCCCCTCTTCCTTACCCGGTTCGAATCCATCGGTGAGCATGTCCAGGCGTTCTTCAAAATAGTTGGGGATGTCCTGTCCTTTGCCTTTGCGTTCATCCATTTCCCACTTCTCGCACCTTCCGCCAAAATAAAGCGGCTTCTTCTCACCTTCGATCCGCACTCTGCGAATCTCACACTGGTTGGAGCAGGCCTTGCAGGTAAATTTGTCTACCGTATAAGGTATCTTAGAGATATCAAATCCCTTGAATCTTGTCTCCAGCTTATTCTGAAGGATATGGTCGCGTGCCAGCATGGCAGCTCCGATGGCCCCTGTTACATCAAAGTGGGGAGGGATGTGGATCTTCTTTCCGGTCACCTTTTCAAAAGCAGCCACTACGGCCCTGTTATTGGTTACTCCACCCTGAAACAGGATGTGCTCCCCAATCCGTTTCTTGCGGACCACTTTTTGAATGTAGTTATGGACAATGGAGTAGGCCAGTCCGCCCACCAGGTTCTCTTTCTCCACACCTTTCTGCTGGAATGCATTCAGATCCGACTCCATGAATACCGTACAGCGATCGCCAAGTCCGGCCGGATTACATGCGCCCAGCGCCATATCACCAAACTCTTCGATGATATTGATATCCAGTTTCTCGGCCTGCTCCTCCAGGAAAGATCCTGTTCCGGCTGCACATACTTTGTTCATCTCAAAATCGACCACCACACCATTGTCAATACTGATGTACTTGGAGTCCTGTCCGCCGATCTCAAAAATGGTATCCACCTCGGGATCGAAAACGATGGCCGCTGTGGCCTGGGCAGTTATCTCATTGCGAATCAGGTCGGCTCCGATAAAGTCACCGGTAAGGTAGCGGCCCGAACCGGTAGTTCCTGCAGCTTTGACCACCACACGTTCACCTATCTCTTCATAGATCTCTGACATCCCGCGTCGAATGGCCTCCAGCGGTTTACTGGCCGTGGGCAGGTACCTGCGTGCGATCACCCGGTTCTGATCATCGATCAACACCACGTTGGTACTCAGTGAGCCGACATCCAGCCCCAGGTAGACCTCATAGGGTTTATCCGATTCTGGGATCTGATAGACATCTTTTCGAATATCCGATTCGGGAGGAGTCAGCGGATCAAAGGTTTTACCCCTCGATTTCTCCCCATGAATATGCTTATCCAAATCACCTGTTCCCTTATAGGCTGCCTTCTCACTGTCCTTCTCTCCCTTTCCCTCTTCCAGGTGGTTGAGCACGGCTCCCATAGAACCCATGGAGGTGTTGTGTTCAGGTATCAGGAACTCATCCTCCCTGGCGCCCAGAAGATCTCTGAAAGCCCTGACCATCCCTATATTGGAGGAGACTCCTCCCTGGAACATCACAGGGAATTTGATGGTCTTGCCCCTGCCCAGTGAAGAGATGAAATTGCGTGCGACAGCAAAACACAATCCGGCCACAATATCATGTACCGGTGTGGCGATCTGCTGAAGGTGAATCATATCACTCTTGGCAAAAACACTGCAGCGTCCTGCAATTCTTGGAGGATCTTCCGATTTGAGGGAAAGTTCCCCGAATTCGTTTTCTATGGAAATGCCAATACGGTTGGCCTGTTGGTCAAGGAAAGACCCGGTTCCTGCCGCGCAGAGTGTATTCAGTTCAAAATCTGAAAGTCTGGAAGCATTGCCGTCCACCTCGTCCATAAAAATCAGCTTGGAATCTTCACCACCCATTTCGATAATCGTCCTTACCTCGGGATGGAGCCTGGAGACTGATGTTGACTGCGCAACAATCTCGTTTACATAGGTGCCCCCCAGGAGCTCAGCGGCCAGTTTGCCACCTGTTCCTGTAAATGAGATATGTCCAAATTGTTCCCTGGAATAGCGTTCCTCCAGGTCATCAAGAATCTCTTTAAGCTTCTCAAAGGGCTTGCCGTGGTTGTAGTCGTAGCGCTCCTCGATAACTTTACCGTCGTTATCCATAACAACGGTATTGATGGAAATAGAACCGATATCAAATCCAAACAGATAGGTTGGCTTCATGTCACTTCATTTAGGTTTAGTTGTCAGACTCCCTTCAAACGCATCAACATCAAACAAATAATATGCGTAACGGCGCTATATTAATTTCTGGAGTCGTTTCGAAAATAGAAAAAAAACACGACTCTCGAAAGCCAAGGAAAACACTATCAAAGCTAATTAGAGTGGTTCTAAAAAGCTCTAAGGAAGTGACTATTGCAGCGAACCTACAAACTCAAGCACTTTGCCGCTGTCGCCGGCAGCATCCACTTCGGTGTCTTTGTAGATCAGTGTACCCTCCTGGTCCAGGATAAAGGTCCACCGCTGGATGGTAGTACCTCGGGTCAAATCCAGGCTTGCTCCTTTTATTTCACGTTGGATGGTTCCACCATCGCCATGCGGAACATCAAAGATGGCCGCCAAAGCTCCCGATTCATCTGCCAGCATAGTAAAGTTGAGCGAATGTTCCAGGGCAAACAGCTTCAAAGTCTCCGGGGAATCGCCCGATACACCTGCTACACTGGCACCTGCTTTTTCCAGATCACCCTTCTGATCCCGGTAACTGCAGGCCTGTGCAGTACATCCACCCGTAAAAGCTGCGGGATAGAAATAGATGACCAGGTAATCGGATTTCTTCAGATTTGATTTCAAAACCCATTTTTCGCCATCCTGGTCGAGTGCTTTGAAATTAGGCACTTTTTCACCCAGGCCGACCTGTGAAAATGTAAGGCTTACGGCAAAAAACAGCAGAAAAATTGTGCTTATATTTTTCATATAAAGTGTGATTCATTTGTGGCTCTTCAAATCTAAGACAAATTCCTCACATTTTAATTCTGACAGCATGTTTCCAGTAGAAAACGAATTAGATTGTTCCGGCTTAATAGGTAAGCCTGGCCTGGCCACGACCATATCCCTGACCACGATATCCCTGACCGCGTCCATATCCCTGACCACGTGCATAACTCTGGCCACGTCCATAGCCCTGACCACGTGCATAAATCTGGCCACGTCCATATCCCTGACCACGTGCATAACTCTGACCACGTCCATAACCCTGACCTTGTCTAAAAGCCTGACTGCGTCCATAGCCTGCATTATAGTTATTCCCACTTCTACGGTTTACATTACAAGTTTGGTCGTACCATGTTTGCTGTTCAGTAGTAAGGATGCCAGAGATGTTCTTGTAGTGGTTCTGCATTTCGGTGTTCATCTGTGCTTTATAGCCAGACGCTATTCCACCATCACGCTCCTCGTAGAATTGTGCGCGCAAGCCATCCATCGTAAGCTGATGTGTGGCACTGAGTTTGTCGATTTTTTGTTGTTGATCCTGAGTTAGATTCGGAATTTCCTGACAAATGTCGGTTCTGTTTGGTACCTGAGCATTAGTACCTATGGCCAATAGAATGGCAACTACAGTTATTAAAACTCTTCTAAGGTTCATAGCACATCGTATTTTATATAAAAATAGGTAAATTATTTGTATAATGAACATATGTGCAATAAATTTGCAGAAAATAGTTTTTATAAGAACCTCATTATGGACGAATTGTAAATGACTACCTCGTCCTTTAGGATGTAGTCATATGTTTAATACTTAAAAAATCAAATGATAAATAAGCTAAAATGAAATTGAAAATGAAGAAATATGATGTAATTATTATTGGGGCAGGACCTGCCGGTGTAGTAACGGGAGTAACCGTGAAAAAGCAAAATTCGAGTAAATCGGTTCTTATCATAACGGAAGAAGAGAAAGGACTGATACCCTGCGGAATTCCTTATATTTTTCACCATCTGGGTTCAGTGGAGAAAAATATGATGGGACTGAAACCATTCAAAGATCTGGGGGGAGAGGTGATTGTCGATCCTGTCAATGAAGTCAACGTAAAAGAGAAGTCAGTAAGCCTGAAATCAGGGGATATCTACCATTATGATAAACTTGTCTTTGCTACAGGTTCTACGCCTGTGATAGCTAAATTCATTCGAGGTTATGAGATGAAGAATGTTTATTACATTAAAAAAAGCTACAGCTATATCCACCGGCTTTTCGGGGAATTGAAGGACAAAAAGAATATCGTGATTATAGGGGGTGGCTTTATTGGTTCTGAAGTGGCTGAACAGCTTGCATTACATCATGATAAAAATGTCACTTTGATTGAAAGTGAAAAGTACTGTTTTTCTAAGGCGTTTTCCGAAGAATTAAGCAAAATAGCCACAGAACAGCTTGAAAAAACGGCTACCCATATTCGTACTTCAACCATGGCAGAAGAGATTGCAGGCAATAAGGACGGCTTTGTAGAAAAGGTAATATTAAAAGGAGGAGAAGAGATAGCAGCAGATGCTGTAATCATTTCGGTAGGATACAAGCCAAATTCGGAGCTTGCTGAAAAAGCCGGATTACCATTAAATGTAATGGGAGCAATCAAAGTAGACAGTTACGAACGCACATCAGTAAAAGATGTCAGTGCTGTGGGAGACTGCTCTCAGACCATAGGCTTTCTAACGGGTCGCAGCGATCTAATCATGCTTGCTTCTACCGCAACTGCCGAAGCGCGGGTGTTGGGTTACAATTTGTTCAGCGTTAAAATCAAAAAACCCTTTAGCGGAACATTGGGTATATTTTCAACCAAGATAAACGGATTGGCGATGGCTAATGCCGGTATTGAGGAAATAAGCGCAAATGAAGCTAATATCGATTTTTTAAGTGCGAAATTCACTGATGTTGACCGACATCCCGGCACCATTCCCGGCACATCACCTATGACCGTTAAACTCTATTTTTCTCCTTCAGATGGGACGGTGCTTGGCGGTGAAGTATGGGGATCAGACTCAGCTGGTGAGATCATCAATATTATTGGTTTGATCATTCAAAAGAGCATCACAATTTACGAACTTGTCTCTTTTCAGATTGGGACACACCCTTTACTGACCAGTGCACCTACAAAACCTATGATTATAAAGGCTGCCGAAGCTGCAATCTCTATGATTCAGATTACTAAAAAGGAGTAGTGAAAATCTTTGACATCCTCCATTCCATAAATGAAATGGATTCCAATAAAAAATATCGGTCAATACTTCCTTGCGGTTTCTTGCGGGTTTCTGCTTCCGACCGCTTATGCAATTCGATCCACAGACC
>JAUVIT010000287.1 GCA_030592605.1 Bacteroidota bacterium | reverse complement strand
CCAGGTCAACGAGCCGGTACTGATCATTCACGGGAACGACGACTCTAACCCGGGAACCCTCACCTTCCAGTCAGAGGTCTTCTACGAAGCCGTGCGTGGATCGGGCGGTACCGCCCGTCTGGTGCTCCTGCCCTTCGAGGATCATGGCTACCGGTCGATGGAAAGCATAGAGCACGTGCTGTGGGAGCAGCTCAGGTGGTTTGAAACATATCTAAAGGAATAGATGGTACTCACGTTCAGTAAGCATGCACCTGAGTAAAAGCAATCAGTCAGGATACCTGTTCTTTTTAGGGATCCTTTAGTTTCTCCAGGGCCTGGCGGGCCTGTTCGTGGCCGGGATCAATGGCCAGGACTTTTTCATACTCGTCAATGGCTTTCGAGCTTTGGTTCAGTACCTGGTAGGCATCGGCCAGTTCAAGGTGTGACCTTGCTGATTGGGGAAATTCATTGGAATTTCCCACCAGGAACACCACTGCAACTTCTGGCTTATTACTATCCATCAGATGCCTGGCAACCTGGCTAAGGGTATTTATTGTGATATCCTGCCCGTAGGCTTTGGGATACTCCATCTTCAGCTGATTAAAGAAAATCATTGCGAGCTGGGAACTCTGATTCAGGCCCGTCTCCACCATTTTAGCCGGTCCTTCTTCCAGGAATTTTTCATATTCAGGAGCTCTTAACGGGAATAACTGGCCGAGATAATGTTCATGAGATCCTTTTTTTACTTGCTCTTCCAGCTTGAATTTTACCGTACTGGAGAAATCATAGAAATTGTATACATAGATTTCTCCCTTTTTCAAATCACATATGAAACTGTAAACGGTTCGTGAATTTTCACCTTCCTGGTGGGATGCCTCCAGAGCATTACGGACAGTTTCCAGGGAGTAATTTTCTTCTGCTTCAAGGATATCAATAGCCCTTTTATAACGCCAGCATGGTTTTTCCCGGTCCGCATAAGCTGATCCCACAAAGTTTGTAGCTACCTGGTAGGAAAGATCAGTTTCTAGGAATACCACTTCACCTGCGTACCACTCCACTACCATGGAGACTCCGCTTCTGTCCATCACCGGGATCCTGGCGCGGTCCAGGGCCGGTACAATGTAGGTTCTGAAAAACTCCTTTACCTCTTCCACGGTGGCGCACCTGGCCAGCAGAAGGTCCAGCAGGGATCCCCTGAGCATCTTCTTGCCGGGATCCGATTCCCATCCTTGTGTGCCAAGGGCATTCCCATCTACAAAAAGGCCTTTTTCATTCATCCCTCCCTGGATGGAATTTACCATCATTTTGTAACCCAGGTTCATCCTTGCATAATGGCCTTCCGATGCTGGAGTAAACCAGAGAAGGGTCAGGGGGAAGGAGGAATCTTCATTGCTTCCGGCCAGTGCAATCTCAGGTCCGGATGCCATTACGATGGTACATGAGAAGCCTGGTCTGCTTAATCCCGTAAGCAGGAAACACAAAATCCATATGAACCTGTTAACTAATATAAGTCTCAATTGAAGCGAATTAAAACTCCCCTTTTACCCATTCGGCCGCAGTGACCAGTACCATCAGGATCTTTTTCATTATCTCTGTTTTTAGTAGTCAGGGGAGAGAATCCTCCTTTCGATTTAGGTTTTAGGGCAATGTCTTCTATTTCAGGTCAGAGGGTAGTATAACAAATATGCGTCGTTTTTAATGGAAATCCCACCAATGAGGGGATAAATTATTAATTATTTGTAATAAGTAAAAATAGTATATTTGATATAGATTAGATTTCAATTAAATCAATTGTTAACACGCAATTTCAATGCTCAATAATATTTTCAGATTCTATTATGAGGGCTTCAGAAAGATGACCTGGGGTCGGAGGCTTTGGGGAATCATTCTGCTTAAGCTCTTCATTATGTTTGCCATACTCAGGCTTTTCTTTTTTCCCGATTTGTTAAAACGCGATTTTGACAGCGATGAGGAACGGGCCTCCCATGTACTTGAACAAATTACCAATCCATAAACAAATGTTTGATTCGATAGATATGTCACTGGTTGACTGGTCGCGTGGCCAGTTTGCA
Source organism: Bacteroidota bacterium (assembly GCA_030592605.1). GTDB lineage: Bacteria > Bacteroidota > Bacteroidia > Bacteroidales. The sequence goes on along the minus strand of JAUVIT010000287.1, from coordinate 1,632 downwards.
TTAACAGCCATGTTTCACTGGATTTTTGTACCTCTTACACTCGGACTCTCATTTATTGTTGCCTTCATGCATACCATTTACGTGCGTACTGGCGATGAGGAGTGGAAGCGGATTACAAAATTCTGGATGAAACTATTTGGGATTAACTTTGCCATCGGAGTTGCTACCGGGATCATCCTGGAGTTTGAGTTCGGGACCAACTGGTCCAATTACTCCTGGTTTGTGGGAGATATTTTTGGAGCTCCGCTTGCCATCGAAGGAATCCTGGCCTTTTTCCTGGAGTCCACCTTTATTGCAGTCATGTTCTTTGGGTGGAACAAGGTAAGCAAGCGCTTCCATCTGACCGCCTCCTGGCTTACTGCCTTTGGAGCCAGTCTTTCGGCGGTCTGGATCCTGGTGGCCAATGCCTGGATGCAGCATCCTGTGGGAACCGTCTTTAATCCAGATACTGCACGCAACGAAATGATCAATTTCTGGGATGTGATTTTTTCAGAGGTAGCGGTCAACAAGTTTCTGCATACCATAAGTTCCAGCTTTTTGCTGGCTTCAATTTTTGTAATCGGGATATCGGCCTGGTTCCTTTTGAGAAAAAAGGAGGTCCTCTTCGCTAAAAGAAGCACAGTAATAGCTTCGGTGTTTGGCTTTATTACGGCCATTGCCACCATTGCCACAGGCGATACTTCGGCACGGATTGTGGCCAGGGAGCAGCCCATGAAATTTGCCGCCATGGAGGCCCTTTATGAGGGTCAGACCCATGCACCTCTGGTGGCCATAGGGGCCATGCGGACCGACACTACCAATTATCCCAATCCGCGGGAGGAATTCATATTCAAGATTGAGATTCCAAACGCACTTTCTTATATGGTATTTCTGACACCCAGTGGTTTTATTCCCGGCATCAGCGATCTGGTTTATGGGAACGAAGAGCAGAATTTTATGTCCTACGAGGAACGGATCGAAAGGGGAGCAGTGGCCATTCAGACCCTGAAAGAGCTGAAAAAGGCCAAAGAGCGGGGCGATCAAGTTAGCTATGATGCCCTGCGGGAAAAATTCAGCGATCCGATCTGGATCGATCAGTATTATCAGCACTTTGGCTTTGGTTACTACAAGGGGCGTGAGCTAATGGAATTGATTCCCAATGTGAAATTGAATTTCTACTCCTTCCATGTGATGGTCATCCTGGGAGGGCATTTCCTGATTTTCACCCTGCTGGTGCTCTGGTTAAGCCTGAAAAACCGCTGGGGCAATCATAAGTGGCTCCTGTGGGTGGCTCTGATTACCATGCCCATGCCCTGGATTGCCAGTCAGGCCGGCTGGGTTCTGGCCGAGCTGGGACGTCAGCCCTGGGTGGTTTATGAACTGATGCCCGTCATCACGGCTGTGACGCGATTGAAACCTGTGGCAGTCCAACTTACTTTCTGGATTTTCCTGGTGACCTTTACCCTGCTCTTTATTGCCGAGATAAGAATCATGCTTGCACAAATTAAAAAAGGACCTGGAGGAGAATAAGATGTTTGGAGAACTATCACTATTAACACTACAGCAGTACTGGTATATTATCGTGTCCCTCCTGGGATCCATTCTGATCTTTCTGTTTTTTGTGCAGGGCGGACAAACCTTTCTGTTTCGCAT
>JAUVIT010000154.1 GCA_030592605.1 Bacteroidota bacterium | reverse complement strand
CTTCTTCTGTGGTTCCCTCTGCTCTTAAAATGTCAGCCAGTGTCCGGTTGGCCTGGTCCAGGTAGTTCCATACTTCGGAGGCCTGGTAGGTGGTCCAGAACTCCAGATTGGCAGTTCCGGTAAGCAATTTGGCTACCCTTTCCGGCTCTTTCACACCTGGAAGCTCCACCAGGATCCTGCCCTGACGCTCCAGCTTCTGAATATTGAGCTGAACTACACCGAAACGGTCAATCCTGTTCCGTAATACATTATATGAATTATCAATGGCATCTTCTGCCTCTTCCTTTAAAAAGGTGACTACATCACCATTGGTGGTATTGAAATCAATTTCACCGCGGGTCTCAGGAGTCATAAAGAACTGGGCCAGCTGGGCTCCGGGATTCAATTCCTCGAAGGCCTCGGCAAACAGATTGACAAAGTCACTCTGGCTATCTTTTTTCTTCTCATGAGCAAGTGCCATGGTCTCGGTGAACACAGGATCTGTCAGAAACTGATTCGCAGCCAGTGAGCGGATAATATCTTCAACTGCAATTTCCAGGATGACATTCATTCCGCCCTTCAGGTCAAGGCCAAGGTTGACCTCTCTCTCTTTACAGTCCTGGTAGGTGTACTTCTTAAACAGTACATTATATACCACTTCACCTTTCATCGAATCCAGGTAGGATCGTTCAATACGGACATCGCCGTTGGCCATTTCCCTGGCATCACGCTCCACTTTCTGCGCAAACACAGTAAACAGAAGCTGGTATACACTCACCAGCGCCAGAACAATCGTAAAAAACCTGATAGCACCTTTATTTTGCATTTTTAACTTGTTTATTAGTAGTTACTTGATTGTCTTTTTCGAATAGGCCGCAAATATAACACTATTTTTTTGCACTTCGGAGGCTACCCATAAAAAAAATGCGTAATCCGCCCTTGGGCCAATTACGCATTTCTTAAAACTTATTCCTTTGAGAACCTGACGCTTAGGACTATTCCTCGAAGAGTTTCATATCGTCAAGTACCTTCATTACCTTTTTTACACTATCGACAGAGGAGGTAAGCAACTTCTTCTCTTCGGCATTCAGACTGATCTCTATGATCTCTTCTACACCGCCTTTACCCAGTTTTACCGGGACTCCCAGATAGAGATTTTTCTGTCCGTACTCCCCATCCAGGTATGCACAAACGGGGAAAATCCTTTTCTGGTCATCCACAATGGCCTCCACCATCTGAGATACTGCTGCGCCCGGTGCATACCAGGCTGAGGTACCTATCAAGCTTACAAGCTCGCCTCCCCCTTTCCGGGTCCGTTCTACAATTTTCTCAATGACTGCCGGGCCAAGCAACTCAGTAACCGGGATTCCGCTAACAGAGGTATACCTGGGAAGAGGTACCATGGTGTCGCCGTGTCCTCCCAGCAACATGGCATGAATATCGGTGGGAGATACTTCCAGAGCACTGGCCAGAAAAGCCTTGTAACGGCCTGTATCCAGGATACCCGCCATTCCGAAAACTTTATGGGGATCTTTGTTGGCTGCCAGGAAAGCGGCATAGGTCATCACGTCAAGGGGGTTTGAAACCACAATGATGATGGCATCGGGCGAGTACTTGATCGCCTTTTCAGTAACCTCCTTCACAATACTGGCATTGGTCTTGATCAGGTCGTCGCGTGACATTCCCGGCTTCCTCGGAATACCGGATGTGATTACAATGATTCCCGATCCTTTAGTCTTTAAGTAATCGTTGGTGGACCCGGTAACCCGGGTATTGAAATGATTGATTGATGAGGTTTGCCAGATATCCAGCGCTTTTCCCTCGGCCAGTCCTTCTTTTACATCAAGAAGAACCACTTCATTGGCCAGATCCTTATGGGCGATAACATTGGCACATGTCGCTCCCACATTTCCGGCACCAATTACAGTAATCTTGTTCATAGTTTAGGGTTTAAATATTAGACGTTGTAGTAACATTTAGGTTAATTTTAACTGGAATAGAGTATGGGCGACTCTATTCCTTGACATTGGATAGTAAATATAGTAAATTGAGGGTGAACCCCTTCTTTTCGACACCATGAAAATCGACCTGTCAAAATACCTGGACAATTGGTACAAAGAGGATTCTGCTAAAAACATCTTTCCGGGGCCGGTTGTGACCCTGTCGAGAGAAGTGGGATGCCCGGCCAAAAAGATTGCATCTGATCTTTCCGAAAAATTGAATACCCTTAAAAGGAAACACTCTAAAGATCATCCCTGGCGATGGATTGATAAGGAGATTATGATGGAATCGGCCAAAGAGCTCCAGGTGGATTCAAGCCAGATCCAGCATGTCTTTGATTACAAAAAAAGGGGAGTTCTTGAAGATTTGCTGCTGGCTCAATCCAAGGATTATTACAAATCGGATATGAAGATCCGGACAACCATTGCCAAGGTGATCAGGAATTTTGCAAATGCCGGCAATGCTATTATCGTAGGAAGAGGCGGCGTGGCCATCACCAGGGATATTCCCAAGTCGCTTCATATATACCTGGAGGCACCCCTGGAGTGGCGGGCCTTGCGGGTAGCTGACAAGCACAATTTTACTATTGACCAGGCCCGGTCTTATGCACAAAACATCGATAAAAAAAGATCCACGTTCAGGGATTTTTTTCAGGGAAAAGGAAATGATTATACTCGTTTTGATATCAAACTGAACTGTATGACTCTGGAGCCAAATGAGTTAATCGATGTCATCATTGGAGGCATGAGAACCCGTTCCATGATATGAAAGATTTCTTAATTTTACCTCAACCAACTCAAATCCATTCTATGCTTCGACAAGTGTTTCGAGCCATTATCCTGAGCTTCTTCCTATATGCTTGCAATCCCTCTGGCTCCCAGTCAGGCGAGACCGATTTTATCGCCGATTCCGAATATCCTTCTTCCTTTGGCCAGGATGGAGAGATTGTATATGCCCTGAAAATTCCTACTGATATTGTTAGCTTTTTTGAAGAAACAGGAACCGGATTCGATCCTGAAATAAGCTGTCCGCTCGAAAAGATCCCCCTGTATGAAAACCCTGAACATATAGCTCTATTACTGGGTATTTTGGGTGTAGACCTGAGCTACTGTACTCTGTTTGAAAGGGTAAATGAATCGGCAGAGTATTATTTCCATATTGAATTGCTGGCAGATAAACTGGACCTCCCCCGGGAAATTTTTGAGGATTCCCCCGGCGAACAGCGATCCAACCTGGAGAGTCCAGATTCCCTGAAGAATCAGATCTACGAAATCTATACGGAGATGGACAATCATTTCCAGGAGAGCGAACAGCTGTCACTTGCATCCCTCTCTCTCCTTGGAGGCTGGCTGGAAACCATGTATATCGGCGTTGTAATCTATAAAGACAAAAATGTACTGGAGATGGGCAACCGTATTCTTCAGCAGAAATACTCTCTGAACAGTCTGTCGGGAATACTCGCCAATCAACAAGAATCCTTAATGGTGAGACGCTACATGCACACCGTGAATAAACTCAAGGAGGTGTACGACGAAGTGGATATCCGTTATGAATCCGAGGGTTTTGAAATGGACGATAATGAACAGGCTTTCCATGCCAGTGTTGCAGAGATCAGCTATAAGCCGGAGTCCCTCGAAGAGATTTGCAGGATCATTCTGCAACTACGAGCGGATATGCTCCCAATGATTAACCGCTAGAAGATGCAACTTCCCTAGGATACCAATACGCTACCTGTCATCTCTTCCGGCTGCTCCACTCCTATAATGTGAAGAAGAGTCGGGGCCACGTCGGCCAGAATCCCCTCATCCACCTTGGTGTACTCGTCAGTAACCATAATACATGGGACCGGGTTCAGAGAATGAGCTGTATTTGGCGAGCCATTGGCATTTACCGCATTATCGGCATTCCCATGATCGGCAATGATCATCACATCATAGCCCTTATTCCTGGCTGCTTCCACCACTTCACCCACACATTGATCCACTGTGGTCACAGCTTTTTCAATGGATGAATAGACACCTGTATGGCCAACCATATCGCCATTGGCAAAATTGAGACAGATAAATTCCGGTCCGTTCTCATTGATATCCTTGATTACCGCATCTTTTACCTTAAAGGCACTCATTTCAGGCTGCAGGTCGTAGGTAGCTACCTTGGGTGACGGTACCAGGATCCGGTTTTCATTTTCAAATTCGGTTTCCCTTCCTCCTGAGAAAAAGAAGGTCACATGAGCATACTTTTCTGTTTCGGCAATACGTAGCTGCTTCAAACCGGCTGCGGAGACCACCTCACCCATCGTGTGGCTTACATTGTCCTTATCGTAGATTATATGCAGTCCCTCAAAAGTGGCATCGTAAGGAGTCATGGTGCAGTAGTGCAGCGGAATGGTATGCATATCATACTCTGGCATATCCTTCTGGGTGAGTGCAATGGTGAGCTCTTTGGCCCGGTCGTTCCTGAAATTGATAAAGACCACCACATCACCTTCCTGGATGGTTCCCAGGGGCTTGTTCTCCTCATCCACAATCACGATGGGCTTTACAAATTCATCAGTCACGCCTTTGTCATAAGACTGCTGGAGAGCTGTAAGTACATCGGTAGCGGCTCTTCCCTTCCCATGAACCAATAGGTCATAAGCATCTTTGACCCGTTCCCACCGATTGTCCCGGTCCATGGCATAAAACCTTCCAATAAAAGAAGCGACCTTCCCCTTGGAAGTGGCCAGGTGTTTGGTCAGACTTTCCATATATCCCTTTCCACTCTGTGGATCGGTATCGCGACCATCACCAAAAGCGTGTACAAAAACATCTTTGATCCCATAATCGCCGGTCATATCACAAAGCTTATAAAGGTGCTTGTCCAGTGAATGAACACCGCCGTCAGAGAGCAGACCCATAAAGTGCACTTGCTTCTGATTGTCGCGGGCATAGCTGAAGGCCTCCACCAGGGCAGGATTCTCGCTAATGGTTCCATCCTTCACAGCCCTGTTGATCTTCACCAGGTCCTGGTAAACCACCCGACCCGCACCAATATTGAGGTGTCCCACCTCTGAATTACCCATCTGTCCGTCGGGCAGTCCCACATTCTCGCCCGAGGCATGAAGTTGTGAAGAAGGATACTCCTTCTCAAGCCTGTCCATATTCGGGGTAGCTACCTGGCTGATCACATCTGCTTTATCTCCTTTTCCAATTCCCCAGCCATCGAGAATCATCAGGAGTGCTTTCTTGTTACTCATATCTCATGCTATTTTAAGCGCACAAAGATAGTTGATTTAGCTGAACCTACCCCAACTGCGTTGAATTCTCGTGTAAAACTAAAAAGCCTATTACATTGACTTTGGAAGCTCGAATTCTTAAATTTAATTGTCCTTGTGTTCAACGTTCTTATTTAAAAAACCCTTTCAATATGATAGAAAATACCAGATTACCAGCGAATTTGATCACTATCGTTGGTTCTGAAAGCAAAGATTTTGCTGTGAAGGCAGGACGTGCACAACCGCGTAAACAATCAT
>JAUVIT010000059.1 GCA_030592605.1 Bacteroidota bacterium | reverse complement strand
TCCCTGGTGCCTCCTGTTCTTTCATACAGGCAGCAAATACCATGGTAGATGAGAATGGAATGGAAAGCGAATAGGCGATGGTCTTATCATGCTCCTGGAAGGAGTATTCATGAACCTTTATCTTCAGGCTGCTATAAAACTCCCTGAAAAAAGCTTTCCCCTCCTCATCCGATTCTGAAATGATGATGGCATTCTCATCACTCACGTCTTTCACATTACCGAAGGTTGGGCCAAACATGGGGTGTGTGGATACAAAGCGCCTGCCCAGTTTCTTGTAATAATCAGCCAATCCGCTCTTTACCGATGTGATATCAGCAATAATACAATCCTTGGGCAAATAAGAGATAATCTCATCGAACAGCGTTTGGGTTTTGTCCAGACTCACCGCATTGATCAGAAGGTCGGGTGAAAAATCAAGAATCTCCTCATAATAAAGGAATTTCCTTGAATTAAAGAAGTACTTCAACTTGCTACGATCCACATCAAATACGCCCACCTCATAATCCAGGCAGAGCGACTCAACCAACCATGAGCCCATGTTGCCGGCTCCTATTACTGCAATACGCATTCTGTTCTATTCAGATTAATAATTAAATAATTCGTTTTACCTCCTGTGCCTGCAGCATGAAATCGGCCATCACTATGGCTGCAGCTGCCTCCACTACTACCGGAACGCGAAGAGCAATGCAGGTATCGTGACGTCCCTCGATGGTAAGATCCTCCATCTGGCCCGACTGCATATTGATGGTGCGCTGGGTCTGATGGGTACTGGAAGTCGGTTTTACCGCCACCCTGAAACAGATCTCGTTCCCATTGGAGATTCCCCCGTTAATTCCCCCCGCATTATTTGTCTCGGTGCTTCCACCAGTGGAAACAATATTGTCGTTATGCTCACTTCCGGTCATCTTTGCAGCACGAAATCCAGCACCAAACTCAATACCCTTTATGGCAGGTATGGAGAAGATCATATGACTCAATACCGCCTCTACGGAATCAAAGAAAGGTTCGCCAAGACCCGCAGGTACCGATGCAATGGAACATTCGATGATTCCCCCGATGGAGTCCCTGTTTTCGATGGTCCGGTCCAGGGCCGCTTCGATATCGCTGCTGCCGCCCACCTCCAGGATGGAGGATGAAACTATTGCGGGAGCGATCATCTTTTTAGCCACCACACCTGCAGCAACCAGGCCCAGCGTCAGACGTCCCGAAAAATGTCCGCCGCCCCGATAATCCTGATATCCTCCAAATTTATGAGCTCCGGTAAAATCGGCATGCCCCGGACGAGGCGTATCCTTTAAATGACTGTAGTCCCCCGACCGGGTATTGGTATTCTCAAATAAGATCATCAGGGGAGCACCGGTGCACCGGCCATTAAACAGGCCGCTCATAATATTCGGGGTATCAGGCTCCTGCCTGGGAGTGGTTCCTTTTGCCCCACTTTTCCTCCTGGAAAAATCGGCTTCGAAATCCGCTTGTTTTAAGGGCAGACCTGCGGGACAACCATCGATCACGATTCCAACAGACGTCCCGTGTGATTCACCAAAAATATTAAGTTTGAATAATTTACCGAATGCGTTCATCTTCGTCAATCACTTTATAAATTTCATTTAACTGTTTCACGCTTAACTGTCCGGGCGCAGTCTCTCCACCCCCACCGCTTGATGCAAATGTAAATTCTGCTCCCAGGTAGGGACCCATCACCCGGGTAATCCTACCCTGGGGACCCATCCCCAGAATCACCTTCTTACCAGGCAAATCGTAAAGACTCAGAAGGTTCCGAATATCCTCGGGGGCATTCACCATGGTGGCTATTTTAGCAATCTCCCCCCCCTTTTCGTAACAGGCCAGCATAAGTGATTCCAGATCCTCCTTGTCAGCTGTCCTAAGGAAATTGTGATAAGAGATGATGACTTTGCAAGCTGAATTCCTGGCAGCAGCCAGTAGCACTTCCAAATCCCCTGCTGCTGTTTCAATCTCAATATCCACATAATCTGCTCCCAATTTAATCCCTTCAAGCAACAGTTTCACACGCTCATCATCGCTAAAGACACCGGGCCGGCAGGTAACAATGCTTGCCAAAGTAAGGGGAAGTAAGGGAAAAAGTTTTGAAGGGGCCTCTTTGATAAGGTCGAGCCTTAATTCCAGTAATTCGGCTCCCGAATCGATGGCCTCAGTCAATCCCGACATATGTGCTATGCTAACACAGATCATATACGATGGATTTTAGTTCAGGAAGCGGAATGGGCCTGATGATGGTGTTACCCATTCCCTTCAACAACACAAAATGAACATCCTCCCCACTCTTCTTCTTATCTTTCCGTATATTCTGATAAATCTCTTCAGGATCCAGTTTCATACTCACAGGCAACCCGGCAGAAAGAACCAGCTGCTCTACCCGATCCACTTCAGAAGCAGAGAGGAGCCCCTGCAGGTGTGAAAGTCTGGCCGCAAGCAACATACCCAGGCCAACAGCCTCGCCATGCAGGATGCCTTTATGACGCTCAATGGCATGCCCGATAGTATGTCCGAAGTTAAGGATCTTACGAAGGTTCGCTTCTTTTTCATCTTTTTGAACCACCTCGGTCTTAATGGCAGCAGAAGTGGTCACCACATGCTCAAGCACGCTGAGGTCCTGCTTCAGCAGGGTCTCCATATGCTCCTCCAGGTATTCCAAAAAGTGGATATCCCGGATAAATCCATATTTAATCACCTCGGCAATTCCGGAGATATACTCCCTGCTCTCCAGGGTTCCAAGCAGTGAAAGATCACACCAGACAAAAGAGGGTTGCCTGATAGTTCCAATCATATTCTTATAGCCTTCAAGGTTCACTCCATTCTTGCCCCCGATGCTGGCATCCACCTGGCCCAGCAAGGTGGTGCTGATAAAACCGAATGGCGTTCCCCTCAGAAAGGTAGAGGCCACGAAACCAGCAAGATCTGTGGCAAGTCCGCCCCCTATGCCCACCATAAGAGTGGAGCGGTCTGCCCCAAGCCCCACCAGTTCCCTGTAGAGTGCTTCTACCGTTTGAAGAGTTTTATTCGACTCACCCGAAGGTATGATGACAGATCTGAAAGGTTCAAAAAGATCGTGGTGCTGAATGAGGACGTTTTCATCAATCATTAAGATGGGCTCCTGCTCCAGCATCTGTAGACGCGAAGAAAGGAGCTCTCCAACAACAATTTCGCTTACTCCATCGGGTGTGGTAAGTTTTACCTGCTGCATCTCGGCTATTCTTTGTTCATCACACTGGTCTGGTGATTGATGGACTCCTGGTGAATGGAACGGAACAATTTAATAATAAACTCTTCACTAAGTCCCTTTCTGTTACCAAGATTTAACCTGGTTTTCAACATATCATCCCAGCGCTTGGTTTGCAGAATTGTAATGTTGTTCTCCTTTTTATAGGAACCGATCTTCTCCGAAACTCCCATCCGATCCTCCAGCAGGTTGATTATCCGGTCGTCCAGCTTATCTATCTGGTCGCGCAATTCGGCCAGGGTCAGCATCAACTCCTCATTGACCTCCGGATCGCGATACACGATGCGATCAATGATCTGCTTGAGTCCGTCGGGAGTAACCTGCTGATTCGCATCACTCAAAGCCTTATCGGGATTGCAGTGGGTCTCAATAATCAAGCCATCAAAGTTCAGGTCCATTGCCTTCTGGGAGATATCAAAAAGAAATTCCCGGTTGCCACAGATATGGCTCGGATCGGTTATAATTGGCATTTCCGGAATTCTTCGGCGCAGCTCAATGGGAATCTGCCACTGAGGAACATTGCGGTAAAGGGTCTTTTCATAGCTGGAGAAACCCCTGTGTATGGCAGCCATCTGTTTGATGCCTGCATTGTTAATCCGTTCAATGGCCCCAATCCAGAGGTCCACATCAGGATTCACCGGATTCTTAATCATGACCGGGATATTCACTCCCCGAAGACTATCGGCAATATCCTGTACCGCAAAGGGATTGGCCGAGGTACGAGCTCCAATCCAAATAATATCCACTCCGGACTTAAGTGCTTCATAAACATGCTTCACATTGGCCACCTCTGTGGCAACCATCATACCGGTCTCCCGCTTTACAGTCTGCATCCATTTGAGCCCAACGGCTCCAACACCTTCAAAAGCATTAGGCCTGGTCCGGGGTTTCCATATCCCCGCTCTGAATATTTTAATACCCATTTCTGCCAGTGGAATGGCTGTATTTAACAACTGCTCCTCGGTCTCAGCACTGCAAGGCCCTGCCATAATAACAGGCTTTGTAAACAGTGCTCCATCCATGGATATGGGTTCCAACGCTACATCAACTACCATAATATTAGTTTATTCGATTACTGATTCTCCTTTTCTATACTCACCCAGGATACCTATGGACGGAGTAAATGGTCCGATGGCATCCAGCGATCGCTTATACATATCATAATCATTGATCTCCACATCCACGAAGAACATATACTCCCAGTCTTTTCCGACGATTGGCATGGATTGTATTTTGGCCAGGTTGATCTCGTAGTAAGAGAGGATGGAGAGGATCTTTGAAAGTGATCCAAATTTATGTGCCACGGTGAAGAAGATAGATGCCTTATTCACCTCTTCGGGAGGAATCACAATTCCATTCTCAGCAAGGATCAGGAAGCGGGTGTAGTTCTTCTTATTGGTCTCAATGCTTTCAGAAACAATCTCAAGCCCATATTTATCTGCTGCCAGCCTGCTGGATATGGCTCCAAGATCTACGGCTTTCTTTTCTGCTACCTCCTTAGCGCTCAACGCAGTATCCATACTCTCGATTACCCGGATATGAGAATGCTTATCAAAAAAATCCTGGCATTGCAGAATGGCCATGGGATGAGAATACACTTCCTTAAGCTCACTTATCTTCACACCTGGCATAGCCACAAGGTTCTGTTTTATTCTCAGATAGATCTCCCCGGTAATGTGCATGCTGCTATTGATAATCAGGTTGTAATTGGGGATGATACTCCCTGCCAGTGAGTTTTCAATGGCCATGATCCCAAAATCGCACTGCCGGTCCTTCAGGGTACTTAGCATATCCCTGAATGTATTCCTGGGGAGAATTTCAATCTCCTCATTTTCAAAGAAATGATGTGCTGCTATCTCATGGAATGCACCATATCCTCCCTGTATTGCTATCTTCTTTGTCATAGGCCCAAAACAAAAAACCCGACTTTAGAGCCGGGTACCGCATGCATAGAGTAAACCCGTTGCTAATCGCAGGTGAAAAAATAAAAGAAATATACGGAGCTTCTGAATGCCATCTGTGTAATAATCGGATGTAAACCTAATCATTTATTAGCATAATAGCAAACTACCTAACAAATTGAAAGTAGTATGGCGCAATAATAATCTTTTACTAATATTGCTCCCATGAAAACAGCGGAACGTTTCGAAAAGGTGATTTCATATTTCTCTGAGGCGATGCCTGTGGCAGAGACCGAACTGGACTATACGGATCCCTATGAGCTTATTGTGGCTGTAATCCTGTCTGCACAATGCACCGATAAGCGGGTCAACCTGATCACTCCCCCTTTCTTTAAAATCTTTCCGGATGCTGCATCCCTTGCGGCGGCGGAGCAGGAAGAGGTGTTTGAACTGATTAAAAGCTGCTCCTACCCCAACAACAAAGCCAAACACCTTCTAGGAATGGCCCGTATGCTGGATCAGAAGTTCCATGGTGTGGTCCCCGATAAGCTGGAAGAGCTACAGGAATTACCCGGAGTGGGACGTAAAACGGCCAATGTGATACTCTCTGTGGTTTTCCAGAAACCCGCCATGGCCGTGGATACACATGTCTTCAGGGTATCGGCCCGTATCGGACTTACCACCGGGGCCAAGAACCCCTATGAGACTGAAATGCAATTGATCAAACACATACCCGAAGAGAAGATTCCACTTGCGCATCACTGGCTGATTCTACATGGCCGTTATATATGCACGGCACGTAAACCCGCTTGTGAGCAGTGTGGCATCAACGACTTTTGTCGATATGTTAATAAGAAGTAGAAACCCTAACCCCATATTTTACGTACATTTAGACAATGGAAAAACGCTGATATATATATATCAAAAAAAATATTATTTTTACTTTATAAGAACGCTTCTAACTAGGAAAAAAAGCCTGCAAATAAAACCACTAAGCTATGAACCGTAAGCCATTGTTATTGGGTAGAATTTTCCTTCTTCTCTTCCTTATGCTCGGTATGATCCTGACTGGATGTAAGCTGGGAACGAAGAGTGAAGGTGAAGGCTCCGGGGATTTTGAAGCCTCTGGCACTCTTGACGCAGAAACTCAGGAACAGCTGAATACAGCTAAGAGGATTTTTTACTCGCTCCCCTCCCCTCTGGAGACTGCCATGTTAATAAAAAATGCCGGGGCAGCGTATAATGAGGAGTTGATGAATCCAACTTCGAACAGCTCTAAGTATATTACTTCCAAAAGCAAGGCTCTGAATCTGGGAATTTACTCCACCGATTTGAGCTACGCCAGTCTATTCGACCAAAGCCAGGCCACACTGGATTATATCGGAGCGGCCAAAGAGATGGCTGATGGCCTCAATATCCTGGATGCCATTAACGAAGAAACTGTAAACCAACTGGAAGAGCAGATCAACAACCGGGATGCCATCATCGACATTATTTCCGAGACTTTGATGAATTCCAGTGCTTTTCTCAAAGAGAATGAGCTGGAGGGAACCGCATCAGTTGTCCTTGTGGGAGGTTGGATTGAGGGTTTGTATATTGCTACAAACCTGGTGAATGAGAATGACCTGGATGATAATAAGCTGGTGGAACGGATTGTGGATCAGAAGCTAAGCCTTGACATCATGGTTAAACTTCTTGAGTCTTCGCCTGAAGATCAGGACGCACAGGCAGTACTTGAAGATGTGAAAGCACTCAAAATCATTTTCGATAAGATTACCATCAATCAGGGTGAGGTCACTGCTGTAGAAGATCCCGAAACCAATGTGACTACTCTCAAATCAGAATCTTCCATTAAGATTACCAACCGGGTATTCACAGAGCTGAAAACCAAAGTAATTGAAATAAGAAGTAGCTATATATCTTAATACAATATACCATGACTAAGAAAGGCATACTCTTTATATCTCTGCTTGCATGCATGATCGCTTTGCCTATGGCAATGAATGCACAATGCAAGCAGTTCGCCAAAAATACCTGTAAAGCAGGCCTGGATCCTTATCAGCATGACGGAAATTACCATGCTGCCCTGCTGATCGAGGGTGAAGAAGCTGAACTCTATAAGACCTTCTATTCTGACAGAGAATACAGGATCGGCGTATGCGGTGCTAACAATCTGGAAGCTGTAGAGTTTAAAGTTATAGACACCAGAAATGGCAAGGTGTTGTATGACAATAGCCTGAATGATTATGACTGGAAATGGGATTTTAACCTGGAATCGAGTCAGCAACTGAAAATCATGGTCAAGGTGCCTGTTCCCGAGGCGAATGTAGAAGAACCTGAAGAGGGCTGTGTTGCCATTATGTTTGGGTCCAGAGATGATTAAATCCAGCCAGGCTCATCCTATAAAACATTTTTTTACCTGAATAAAGGGTTGACCGTTAGCACGGCCAACCTTTTTTTTTATATTTACCAATTGTTACTCAATTAACACTAAGATATTATACTAAGCGCTAACCTTTGATCACTGATCAATAGAACCCATCCCCAACTAATGAACCCTAAACAGAACCACTACCGCATCAGCCTTTCCAGGTGTGTACCAATAAAAATATATACCCCACCCAAGGACATAAAAAATCAAATACAAACATTTTTTTAGTCAGTCATTGGTAATGATTTTAGCAAAAATTAAAATGCCAATGTTTGTTAGTGCTTTCTTTGTTATAATAATGAAGCAGTAAAAATATTACGCGATTATCAATCCCTAAAAATTAAAAACTATGGATCACGGACCAGCAGTAGAACTCGGTGTAGATCATGCAGCGAAAAGAAAAACAAGGCTTGGCATATGGATGTTCATTTCATATACTATTGTATATGG
>JAUVIT010000223.1 GCA_030592605.1 Bacteroidota bacterium | reverse complement strand
GGATCGGACTGCACCCGGTGGACTTTCATATCCTGGAAGGGTCCCACTTCCCGCATAAAAGTAACAGCAGAAATGCGCTTGTCTTCATACAGAATTCGCAGCTGGTAGTATTGATTCAGCACCGCGGCAAAAAGGGAGTCGGACCTATAGATCCCTGCTTGCTCCGGATCCTCAGAAAGGGAATATAACACTCTTCCATCATAGATTTCAACCTGTGCTCCGCTGACCGCATCGGGGGTGCCATTCATCTCGTACAGGGGCCGGGTAAGTCTCACTTCATGCTGTTTTAGTTCACTGCTTATCTTCCCTTCCACCACCAACAGGTCCTCTTCCACGTATTTCAACTCCCAGTCTACCTGTTTGTCGCAGGAAATTATCAGCAGGCTTGCTAGCAGTAGTATTATATGTGTCAGATGCTTTTTCATCTCCTAAAAGTTAAAATGATAGCTCACAGAGGGTACGATCCCATAGAGATAGTACTGGGAGGAAAGAAGTTCCGGATTGCTGTAGAAATCAACAGGAACCACAAAATTACCACTCTCATCCGTGATTTTATTAAAGTGAAGCGCCACAGGATTAATACGATTATAGAGGTTGTAAACAGAGAAGATCAGTTCATGCTGATACTTCCGCTCAGGACTGCTCAGCTGCCAGTTCAGAGCCAGATCGAGCCGGTGATAATCGGGAAGCCGATCGTTGTTACGCTCCGCATAGCTGGGCACCTGGTGATTATCATAGTAATAGAACCCGGTAGGGCTTGAAAAGGGAGCACCGGTCATATAGATAAAGTTGCTGCTTAGAGTAAGTCGCGGATGAAAGGCCCATGAAAGGTAAAGGGAGAAATCATGAGGCCGGTCGGAATAGGCTGGATAGGGTACTCCACCATTTATGCCATTCACCTGGTAGATAGCCCTTGAATAGGTATAGGAGACCCAACCCCTCAGCTTGCCACGTTCCTTATTCAAAATGGTCTCCAGACCAAAGGCCTCCCCCTCTCCAAAAAGCAGTTCTTCCTCCACCAGCGGATTCATCAGCATATGGGCATGATCGCGGTAATCGATCAGCTTATTCATTCTTTTATAGTAAGCCTCCAGATCCAGGCTTAGTCCGGGGATCGCAAATCGTCGGGTGTAACCCAGGGTAAACTGGTTTGCATACTGGGGCGGAACATTGGGTCCGGCCGGAAGCCAGACCTCCAGGGAGGTAAACGGACTGATGGAATTGGTAATCAGGTACTGAAACTGGCTGGTGCGGCTATAGCTCAGCTTAAATATGTTTTTTAATCCCGGCTGCCAGACCATACTAATCCTGGGATCCACGGCAAAGGACTGATGATATACTTCCCCATCGGGATACTCTCTTACCGCAATACTGTCTCTTTCGATACCCCCATTCGAGGTTTGAACCACCTGGTATTCGGTGGAAGGCCCCATGTTCTGCCAGGCTGTAATTCTAAGTCCGGCCCGAATGGAAACCGTGTTATTGATAATAAACTGATTAGAAAGGTACATGGCAAACTCGCGAGTATAGCGGACCGATAGATCATAACCCGGATCCCACTCCACTCCACCCTTGTAAATATTCCCCGGATCATACTTATGTCCCGCCACCAGAAGTCCGTAACGCAGGGTGTTGTTCGGATTCAGATAGTGTGTAAAATCGTATTTCAGGGTCAGGTTTTCGATGCTGGAATTCCAGTAATCATTCTCTTCCAAATTCATATACAGGCGGTAATCATAGCTGGAGCCCAGCAGGGTCAGATTAGAGAAAAGTTTGTCAGAATAAAGGTGGTTCCATCGGAGAGTGGTGGTCCTGTTTTTCCAGTTGATACCAGTAGAAAAATCGGGCCGGCTTTGCGCTTCAAAGTTATCCTCACCCCGGTAGATGGAGAAAAAGAGTCTGTTCTTCGAATTGATATTGTAATTCAGTTTCAGGTGAAGATCCGAAAAATGAAGGTCATTGATATTGGGATTCCAGTTCTGAAGAGGCCTGGTAATATAAGAACGCCTTCCCGATGCAAAAAACGAGATATGCTCCTTCCAAACAGGGCCCTCCAGCGACAGTCTTGATGAGAGAAGTCCTACACTGCCATCCATCCCAAAATGGTTCATATTTCCATCCTTGGTACGGATATCAATCAAGGATGAGAGTCTTCCCCCGTAATTGGCCGGAAAATCCCCCTTGTAGATCTTCACATCCTTGATGGCATCGGGTATCACGGTACTGAAATAGCCCAGCATATGAGTTGGATTGTAAACGGGAGCCTCATCAATAGTGATCATGTTCTGATCGCGCCCCCCTCCCCTCACAAAGAAAATGGTGGATCCATCCCCAAAGAACTTGACTCCCGGAACAGCTGCCAGCGATTTGATCACGTCCTTTTCACCGAAAAGAGCCGGCATCTTTCTGACCGACTCAGGATTGATCCGCTCTTCAGAGCTTCTGGTGGTCCGTATCATATTTTCAAGCTCGTCGGAATAGATACTTACCTCTTTGATATACGTAAGCTTCTTCTCCATGCTGAAATGAACGCTTTGATTCTCAGGAGAATGGATTGCTCTGATATCTTTCTGGTACCCCACATAGGTACAGATCAGCTCCTCCACTTCTCTTTGAAGGGTGAGGGAGTAGAAGCCGTAGGAGTTGGTGATGGTCCCAACTGCGCCTCCGGCTTTGGTAATAGTTGCCCCGATAAGCACCTCCCCGGTCCGGGAATCCTTCACAAAGCCGCTCAGAGTATACTTTACCGCTACCACAAGGGTACTGTCCTTAAGCTCAACTGCTTCCTCCTTCACTTTTCTACCCCTGGCCCGTTTAAGAACCACCTGCTGTTCCACCACTTCAAAGGAAATCCTCTGGCCCTTAAAAAGTATGCTAAGAGCCTCCTCCAGGCTCACCTGGTCTACATGAATGCTCAGCTCCTCCTCCGGATCAATCAGCCTTGAATTATAAGAAAAACTGAGACCCGACTGCTCCTCAATCTGGCCCAGCACCTCTTTCATGGATTTTTGGTCCATATGCAGGGTGATAGGCGGTATCTGCTCCTGACCAGACAACAGCGGGCCAGCTGCCAGTAAGCAAAAAAGCAGGGCTATTTTCAATCCGAATCCTGACATTCCGTTTGGCTATTCCACACATCCTTCCCCATCCAGCCTGATCTCATCCCCTTCCCGGGTAAGCTGAAGGTCAAGAGTAAGCTCAAGAACATTCAATATGGCTTCTAAGGTCTGATCCCTGAATGTAACCGTAATGGGACAGGAGGCCAGCTCCTCACTCATAATCACGATATCAGTATCGTAAACCTTGTTCAACAATTCGGCTACCTCCCTGAGCGTGGAAGCATCGAAAAACAGCTCCCTGGTCTTCCAGGAAATGCTGTTTGGATCGGATGCGGGGATCAGTTTCAATTCCCTTTGATTTTTGTTATAGCTCCCCCCCGAGCCTGCTTTCATCACGATCAGATCCTTCATATCTTCTTTACCACTCAAGGCCACCAGGCCACTCTCCACGGTAATCTCCACCGTGGGATTATCCTTGTATGCATTCACATTAAAACTTGTTCCCAGTACCTCCACCAGGGCTGCCCCGGCATCTATAACAAAGGGCATGGTGGAATCCCTGGCCACATCGAACCATGCTTCACCTGACAGGTATACCTTTCGCTCTTCCTGAGTATATTTTCGACTGTATTTCAAACTGGAGTACCTGTTTACGATCACCACTGTCCCGTCTTCAAGGACCACTTCCAAGGGCTCATTTTCAGCTACCACTCGCTCCATACCCACCGTACGACTTACATAAATCAGGGAGAAACTTAGTAACACTCCCAGCACCAGCACTACAGCAATCCGGTAGGTATAAAAGAGCAGCGAATGACCAGATTTGATCTTAAAGTCTGGCAGTTTCTTCTGCATTAACGTCCACTCGGCATCCAGGTCATAGCTTTGTCCCGGGACTGCCGAATCCCAGATAAGACGGTATTCATCAAGCATAGCCTGTTTTTCGGGATCGCTCCGGAGCTCCTCCTGAAACCAGGAGAGTTCGTCGGAATGTAATTCCCCCGAAAGGTACCTGCTTATAAGGCTATTAAAATCTCTATGTTTATCTTCTACCGACATATTCAATTATAACACACATGCAAGCCTTCTGTCCCCTATGCCAGGGCAACACTTTTTTAATTCAAGGTAAATAATATCAACCACAACAGGATCGTCAGGTATTTTGCAAGTTGCTCCCTCAATATCTTCAGGGCTTTGGACATCTGATTTTCAACCGTTTTCACCGATATATCAAGTTGTGTGGCAATTTCAGCGTATTTTAATCCATCAAAGCGGTTCAATTCAAAGATCATCCTGCATCTTTCCGGTAAAGAATCAATGACCTTATGGATCTGCTCCTCCAGCTCCATGGACTCAAGTTGTGCACTCACATCCCACTCTCCCACACGCTCAGGCACCTCCTCCGAAGAGAACTTACGCCGGTCCCTGATCATATTCAGGCTCCTGTTATTGACCGC
>JAUVIT010000182.1 GCA_030592605.1 Bacteroidota bacterium | reverse complement strand
CCGACCGGCTTGATGCCATTGGGGCTGTTGGAATCGCCAGGGCCTTCAATTACGGGGGATTTAAGAACCGGCCCATCCACAATCCGAAGAAGCCTCTGCAGGAGTACGCCGATTCCGCATCCTATCACAAGTCGGATGCCCCCACCATCAATCACTTTTACGAGAAATTACTAAAGCTTAAGGATTTGATGAATACGGCAACAGGCAAAGAACTGGCCGGGGAGCGGCATGAATATATGCTCCGTTTCCTTGATCAGTTTTATCGTGAGTGGGACCCGGGAAAGTAAGCAGAAAAGGCTGCTTTTCATTAAGCGCTTAAAAAAGGAAATTCAGGTTAATATACATGCCCGAATCACCATCTTCCTTTTTGGCCGCAAATCCGTAGTCTACGGTGACAATGAAATTCTGGTTCATGGCTATGTGGAGACCTCCTCCAAATCCAAGGTGCGGAACCTCTTTTGCATCCAGGTCCAGAAGCTGGTCCGGATAGTCATCCGGTAGTAGATCCGGCATTCCGGAATAATCAAAATCATACTTCTGGGTAACCATACCTGCATCCACAAAGCCAGCCAGAGCAAAATAGACGTGTTGATTCAGAATAGTGGTTTTCAGGAACTTCCCACGTAATTCCACATTTCCGAAGGCAAAACCCTCCCCCACGACCCGGTTGCGTCTTAAACCCCGCATTGTTTTGGCACCCCCCAATCCGTCCCTGGTTAATTTCGGAGTCGATTGAAACATAAATGGCAACATGTAAAAGGGCATCTCTCCGCCAATTTTCCCCTGATAGCTTAGCCTGTAGGCCAGGCTCATCCATTCCGGGATAAATGTGAAATACTGACGATGAGTCAGAATGATCCTTCCATAGCTGTAATCCGTATTGCTTAAAAAAGAAGGGGCGTAATGCAATTGCATCTCTGTCCAGATGCCGGTAAAGGGATTGGGCTCATTATCCCTTGTATCAAAGACCAGGCCTCCCTTCAGGATGGTATGGTTCCCTCCGCTGGCCTGATCCTCCTTGATCATTCCCCAGTCCACGTAAGAGCCATAAAGCGAATTATGCGACAGCAGGTCGTCGTCTTTCCCTTCGTTCAGGTCATCCACGTCCACCAAATCAATTGAATGTCCATAATACGCTATACCTCCAAGCCAACGCAGTTTTTGCCCGATGATCGATCCCTGTAGATCGGCCTTCATCCTTAACAGATCCCTTGAATGCCTGTAGAACAGCCTGTTGGCAAAACCTTCCGAATCATAGCTGTCTTCAAAATCCATGTCGTAGACCGCCTGGTAACCATTAAACCCATAGAAATCCAGCGCCTTTTCGGTCAGGTAGCTGACTTCAAACAGAGCCCTAATCCCGGGTATCAATTTATCAGTTTCGTAAGTGATCTGATTGATCCCATTTCCCTTCGTAGTTCGCGACCATTCCAGAAAGAGCGAATGATCGTACTGTGGATAGCGTGATCCGTCACCATACCAGTATAGATTAGCCAGGGCACCATATTTAAATCCGATATCTGCATCATAACCCAACACCGGGAAAGGAGATATGGAGAATCCGGATTTAACTTTTTCATCTTTCTTCGAGGAAGTGGTGTCAGCATCCTGCGCAATCAACGAGATGGAAAAGAACAATAAGAGTACAATGGAGAACAGTCGGTTTTTCATAGAAGATGGTTTTAGCTTGGGCAATTTAGGAATTATTTCCAATCAGCCACTCCCATGAAAACGGATTATTGTGTACATTTAATTCTCCAAGTCCATAGAAATGAAGATTATTCGTTCCCTCTTATACCTCTTACTGATCCTGGTGGGAGCGTTTTTACTGTTTCTTCTCTACGCCACCATAGATGACTATCGTCCCGATGACGTAAGCATTCAATCGATTGAATGTGAGGAGGATATTATATCCGACTCATTGCAGATTAAGCTATTGATCTGGAATATTGGATATGCCGGTCTGGATGCATCCATGGATTTCTTTTATGACGGAGGGGAGCAGATGCGCCCGGACAAGGAAGGGGTCAAGCGTAATATGGAGGGAATCAACAGCACCCTTGCATCCTATAAGGGTTTTGATTTCATCATGTTACAGGAGGTGGATCAAAATTCAAAAAGGAGTTATCATATAAATGAGTACCAGATTATTAAGGATCAGTTTAAGGATTATAACAGTAGTTTTGGAATGAACTACGATGTGGGATTTGTTCCCATTCCTCTTACGGAGCCTATGGGAGGGGTTAAATCGGGATTGATGACTCTTTCCTTACCATGTCCGGGCAGTGTGGAACGTCACAGTTTTCCAGGCAACTACAGCTGGCCCATGAAGCTGTTTATGCTGGACCGCTGTTTCCTGGTAAACCGTTACCAGCTAAGTAATCAGAAGGAGCTTGTCCTTATCAATACACACAATTCGGCCTATGATGATGGCTCACTGAGGGCGCAACAGATGAGTTATCTCAGCGATTACCTGCTTTCGGAATATGAAAAAGGAAACTATGTCATTGTGGGAGGCGACTGGAACCAGACCCCCTACGGGCTCGAGCCTGAACTCCCCTCCCATCGTTTCGACACAGAAGATTTAATCTTTATAGAGAAAGATTACCCTGCACCCGGGTGGAACTGGGCATATGATACAAGCCTGCCCACCAACAGGCGTGTTGTCACTCCTTATGATAAATCCAGCTCTCTCACCACAGTCATCGATTGCTTTTTGGCATCTCCCAATGTTGAGTTGAGTGAGGTGAAAACCATTGATCTGAATTTTCAATACAGCGACCACCAGCCAGTACAACTACAGGCCAGGTTATCAATAAACCACTAACCCGATCTCCAAAAAAAATGAAAGTTTTAAAACGCATTCTCACCATCATCGTGATTGTGATTGTGCTGGCTATTGCCGGCGGTATGATTTTTTTGAACAGTGTCAAAACAAGGGCCCTGCCCGATTACAATGCAACAATTGACCTTGAAAAACTGACTAGCCCTGTAAGCGTGTTCCGCGATTCGCTGGGCATACCACACATCTATGCCGAAAATGAAGAGGATCTCTACCGCACGGTAGGATATGTAATGGCACAGGATCGTATGTGGCAAATGGACCTCTTAAGAAGAATCACCACAGGGCGATTGTCAGAAGTACTCGATCCCGGACTGGTAGAGGCAGATATGCTCTTCAGGGCTCTGGAATTCACAAAGAAGTCCCGCCAGGTGATTTCGCAGACCGATCCTGATATCCTGCGGGGCATGGAGGCCTTCACAGATGGGGTCAACCAGTATATTACCCAAAATCGAAAAAAGCTCTCCTTCGAGTTTACTATGCTGGGATATAAACCCGACCCCTGGAAAATTGAACACACTTTCAACCTCATCGGGTATATGGCGTGGGACCTTTCGTCGGGATGGAACACCGATATGGCACTTTATAAAATTCAACAGGTGGTATCTGATACCCTGTTCAGGGAGTTGCTTCCCGATATGGAATTTCAAAAAATCCCTGTATTCCCGGAATATATGAGCTCCGACAATACCCTGGAACTGCAATCGGCTATGAGCGATGCCATCAAAATCATAGATGAACTGGGGCTACAGGTTTTTGAGGCCTCCAATAACTGGGCCGTATCCGGAGAGAAGAGTGAAACAGGCATGCCCATCATGGCCAATGACATGCACCTGGGACTTATGGCTCCGGGTATCTGGTACCAGATCCACCAGGTGATTGAAGGCAAATTAAATGTGACAGGGGTGGCCCTTCCGGGTGGTCCCTATATCGTCGCAGGGCATAACGAGGATATTGGCTGGGGCATGACCAATGTGACCGTGGATGATCTGGATTTCTACCTGGAGACCATCAATCCGGCCGACAGCAACCAGTATATGCTGGATGGCCAGTGGCAGGATATGAGAATTGTAAAGGAAGAAATCGCAGTAAAGGGAGCCGATGAGCCAGCTGTGCGCTTCAACCGTTTTACCCACCGTGGGCCAGTGGTTAGTGAGTTTAAGGGGATAAAGGACAAAGTAATGTCGGCCCGTTGGCAGGGCAATGAGATTAGTAATGAGATTCGAACCCTCTATCACTTGAACCGGGCCGGAAACTGGGAAGATTTCCGGGATGCGGTTAAAACATTCACTTCGGTCAGTCAGAATATTGTCTATGCAGACAGATTTGGAAATATCGGACTGCAAACATCCGCAGGAGTTCCCATCCGACACTCCGGAGGCATCCTGGTTTACCCGGGCGATACATCTCTGTATGACTGGCAGGGAACGGTTCCCTTTGAGGAGCTACCAAACTCCTATAATCCCGAGTGCGGTTATGTTTCCAGCGCCAATAATAAAACAGTAGACGAAGACTATCCCTACTACATAGGCACCTGGTTCAGTCTACCCTGGCGAATTGGCAGGATCAGGGAGATGCTGGAAGAGAAAGAGGTGTTTGGAACAGAAGATTTTAAACGAATGCTGCGCGACCAGCACTCTCACTTTGCCATGCTTATGACTCCACTGTACCTGGATGCCTTGCAGGATCATGCCAGTGGGGAGTACCAGTCTGCTTATGAGGCACTGGCTGACTGGGATTACGATATGCAGGCCTCATCGGCAGCTGCTCTTATTTTTGAGATCATGTTTCTGGAACTGAACAAGGCTATGTTCGAAGATGAACTTGGGGACCAATACAGGCAACTTGCTTATAACGCCATTGCCAAAAACCTGATTGAGAAAACCAGGGTGACAGGACAATCTCTCTGGTGTGACAATGTGAATACCCCTGACCTAAGGGAGAGTTTTCATGACAACATCCGGACCGCTTTCCAACAATCTATGGATACCCTTACCTCCATGTACGGACCAGAGGTATCTTCCTGGGAGTGGGGTCAGTTGCACAGTGTGGCGCTGATGCATCCCATGGGGGGAGTAAGCATTGTTGAGAAGTTGTTTAAAGTCAACCGGGGACCTTTCCCCATCGGGGGAAGCTCTCATACGGTATGTCCGTATAGCTATCCAAAGGGAAACAGCTTTATTGCCGATCACGGAGCATCCGAGCGCCAT
>JAUVIT010000311.1 GCA_030592605.1 Bacteroidota bacterium | reverse complement strand
GCATTTATAATTTAACGATACAGAACGATACTGCCCGTATTACTACCTTGCTACCGGAAAGTCCTGCAGCAAAAGCGGGCATCCTTTTTTGGGATCAGATCATTGCCATCAATGACTCCGCCATTTCCGGGGAAGGACTTAACCAGCGGATTATTCAGGATTTGTTGCGTAACAAAAGTGGTGAAGCTATTGATCTTACAATAAGACGGAGGGATGAGGATTCGCTCCTGTATTTCTCCTTTTGCAGGGAACCCTACCTTCATCAAATTGGCGCTTTCGAATTTGAATACCTGATCGATTCCCTTGAACAGTGGGATATCTCTCATATCATGTCCGACTCCCTGGATAGCCTGTTTACCAATCCCCTGATGGCCAAGAGCACGGTATATTCTGTGGAGGAGGGAAGTCCGGCTGCTAAAATTGGAATTTTACCGGGCGACCAGGTGATCAGCCTGCTGGAAGAGTTGGACAAGGACGCTTTCTATCATATTAGCAGTAGAGATTTTAGTAAGGCTACAGTGGATACTTTTTTTACCATCCTCAGGGGGGATTCACTTTTGCATTATGAGCTGGAACCGTCGGTAAGTACCAGTCTGAAGGGAATCGAAAGTCAGTTTGCACATGATTTTTCATATCCATGCGCCTGGCTGAAGATTAAAACCGTGAACCGGATTTCGGAGAACCGGAGTTATATATTTAACCTTCCTGAAATGGGGGGGACAGATTCAGCGAATTTCTTCCTGACTCATCCCTCCGGAGCCATTTTTGAAAAACGATCCGGGATACTAGTGCCCATAGATGAGCGGGATTTTATTTACAAAGACTGGCATGCCGCATCCCTTCCAATTGACCAGGGGGCAGAGCAGATATTTTATATACGCTGGAAAGCAGAGTCCGAGATAGGAGCTCCCCTGATGAGTTTTATTGCACAGGAGACCATTGTGAAACATGATCGGATAGAAAGGATGGTTCTGTTTGGTCTTTCAGGAATGATGACCATTATCTCGTGCTTTTTCATCATCCTCTTTTTTGCCCTCCGTGACCGGCAGTATATCTACTTTGCCTTCTATATTTTAACTTTTGCGAGTTTCCTTTTTGTTTCGCAGGGCTATCTGGGCGAGTTCCTGTGGAAAGAAAATGTATTTCAATCGGTCCTTATTTCGGGGGCCGAGACCTTTACATTGTCACTGGTTACCATAAGCTTTCTTCTCTTCGGAATCGCTTACCTGGAGCTGAAGCAAAGAATGTCCGGGTGGTACTGGAGCGTAGTAGTGCTTCTGGGACTTGTCGGGGTAAGGGTTATAGCCATGCTTCTGGGGTCCATATTTAATTTTGATATAGAGGGTTTGTTTGAGGGCGTGATAGTGATTGTGTGGGCTTTATCAGTGGCGATTATTCCCCTTTTCCTGCTTATCGTTCCTACCCTTCTTAGAATCCGGGCAGGTTTCACCCCTGCCTGGTACTTTTTGGTTGCCAATCTGGTTTTGATACCGCTTTCATTTATCAGTATCAATCAATTAACCTTAACACTTTCAGGTGTTACTATAAATGAGTCTATCCTGATTCGTATCCTTCAGTTATCAGGAGTATTTATTGCAGCAATTCTGCAAATACTGATCTTCTCCATGGGACTTGCCCGGAAGATGAGGCTGGATGAGCAAGAGAAAAAGATTGCCCAAAAAAGAATCATTGATCAGCTGACTGAGAATGAGAAGTTGAAAGATAAAGTCAACCGAGAGCTGGAACAGAAGGTGCAGGAACGGACCAGGGAGATCAGCGAGCAGAAGGAGGAAATTGAATCGCATCGTGACGAAATTGAGGCGCAGCGTGACCTGGTATTTGCCCAGAAGAAGGAGATTACCGACAGCATTGGATATGCACAGCGAATCCAGGCTGCTATCCTCCCGCATAAAACCTACCTGGATAAGGTTATTCCCGAGTACTTTATCCTTTATAAGCCAAGAGATATTGTCAGCGGCGATTTTTACTGGATCAAGGAGCTAGGCTCATCCATCGTTATTGTGGTGGCCGATTGTACCGGACATGGTGTCCCGGGTGCTTTTATGAGCATGCTGGGCATTACCTTGCTCAATGAAATTTTTGTGGAAGGCAGTAGTAACAAGCCGGGCGAGATTCTGGGGGAGCTAAGGACCAAGGTCAAGGCCATGCTGGTACAGGAGGGAAACATAAGAGATCAGAAGGATGGTATGGATATGGCCATTGCGATTATCAACAAGGATAAGAAAGAACTCCGGTTTGGTGGAGCATACAACCCCCTGTATCTGATCCGTCAGGGTGAGTTGATTGAATTGAAGGGGGATAAGCAGCCCATAGGGATTCACTGGGAGGAGACCGAATTTAAGGACCATGTAGTGAAGCTAAAGGAGAACGATACGGTCTATGTATTTTCTGACGGATATGTAGATCAGTTCGGGGGAGAACCCAGAAGGAAGTTCAAGACACAGAAGTTTAAGGAACTACTCCTGTCGGTCCAGTCAGAATCTATGGAGAAGCAAAAACAAAAGATCGATAATACCTTTGAAGCGTGGCGGGGCAATACGGAACAGATCGATGATGTTTGCGTAGTAGGAGTAAAAGTATAAATCGTGCATTTCAAATAGTTACTTTCCCATGATAAACAAGTCTGACAAGGAAGAGAACTCCTGGAACAGGAGGGAATTTTTTAAGATAGGCGGGGCAGTGGCAGCAGGGCTGCAGGTAGGAGCTGTAGCCGGTGCCGGACTGGCAGCTGGAAAAGACCCATCCACCCATACCGGATGGCAACATTTAGGTGACAATACGCAGTTTGTGGACCGCTCGAAAATGATCCGCAAGGGTCCGGCTTATGAAATTGTGGGTGAGACCCTGCGGCCCGCTTTGCATGAATCGGCCTTTGGCCGTCAGGCATTGATCATGCGTGATATGCGTCAATACAGGGAGATGATCAAATCCTTTGATGCTGGTGAAGAGCGTCAAGAGGGAATAGGGAACAGGGAGATTATTCCACAGGGAGAAACGGCACCTGAGACCATCGGTGGGGAGAAATCTTCGAAGGCAGATACCAGCTTTCCCCCGGTAGAGGCTTTTAAGGAACCCATGCTTAGCTGGTACAAAAATCGCCCCGATCTTTACGAACTTGATAAGCTTCGGGTAGAGGAGATTATGCCCAAGAAACGAAAAGATCAGGAGGCTTATGGTGAATACTACACCCTGATCAATGCCTGGTCAGATTCATGGTCGACCCACGAAGCTATTACCGAACCGCCAGAAGTATCAGATTTTAAAATCGGCGGTCGTCGCAAACTGGGAGATGCTATGCCTTTTAAAAGTCCGGCTCATGCAGCCAGGCTCATCAAAAAAGTAGCACATCATTTTGGGGCCACCATGGTG
>JAUVIT010000160.1 GCA_030592605.1 Bacteroidota bacterium | reverse complement strand
TTTCTCAAGCGGGTTTATGCCGACTCCACCCTGGGAATAACCATGGAGGATGAATTTGAAAGACCACTGGATTTCTATGTGGATATGGATTGTCCCAATATTACGGAGACCACCGGCAACAATTTGAATGACGAGTTTTAGACGCTCTTAGCCGAACAGGTATTTGGGCAGATCCTGAACCTTGTTGACTTCTACAATTTCAAGCTTGAACCTGGCAGGATCGATCCGTTTCCGATTGAAAGCCGGCATCAGGATTCTTTTCATGCCCAGCTTATCCGCCTCACCCAATCGCTGTTCAATTCGGTTTACCGGGCGGATTTCTCCCGACAGGCCCACTTCCCCGGCAAAGCAGGTATTGGGATCCACCGGAATATCCACGGTGGATGATAGTATAGATGCCACCACTGCAAGGTCTATGGCGGGATCATCCACCCGTAGTCCGCCGGCAATATTGATGTATACGTCCTTACTGGCCAGTTTAAAATTGGCTCTTTTCTCAAGTACGGCCAGCAGCATGCTCAGGCGGCGGGTATCAAATCCCGTGGAGGTGCGCTGCGGGGTTCCGTAAACAGCCGAGCTCACCAGGGCCTGGACCTCGATCAAAATAGGACGAATACCCTCCACATTGGCAGCAATGGCAGATCCACTCAGATCGGGAGGCTGCTGGTTAATCAGCAATTCAGAAGGATTCAGGATTTCAAGAAGGCCCTCACCCGTCATTTCAAACACTCCGATTTCAGATGTGGAGCCAAAGCGGTTCTTTATGGAACGCAGGATCCTGTATAGATGATGTGTATCGCCTTCAAACTGAAGCACGGTATCGACGATATGCTCTAGTACTTTGGGCCCGGCAATGCTGCCATCTTTTGTAATATGGCCAATGAGAATTACGGGCATATGGCTCTCCTTGGAGAGTCGCAGCAATTGAGCGGCGCACTCTCTGACCTGGGAAATAGTTCCGGGAGCAGATTCAATGGCTTCGGAATAGAGGGTTTGTATGGAGTCTATGATCAGCAGCTCAGGCATGCTCTGTTCAAGTTGCGTAATAAGGGCCTGCAGACTTGTTTCCGCAAGGACCTGGCAATTCCCATTTCCTCCTCCCAGCCGGTCGGCCCGCAATTTAATCTGATGCGGACTCTCCTCACCGGATACATAAAGGGTCTGTTTGTCAATCTGAAGGGCTACCTGCAGGGCCAGTGTCGATTTCCCGATCCCCGGTTCTCCACCAATAAGCACCACGGATCCGGGAACAATTCCGCCTCCCAGAACCCGGTTAAATTCCCCGTTCTTCAAGTCGATACGGGAGATAGGGGCAGCGGCAACTTCCTCCAGTTTTTGAGGTACAGCATGATCCCGTCTCTCTGACATACCCGACCGGGCCGGGCTCTTGTGGATTTTTTGCTCCACATAGGTGTTCCATTCTCCACAAGCATTGCAACGGCCAATCCATTTGGCTGATTCGGCACCACAACTCTGGCACACATATACCGATTTGATTTTCGCCATTTATGGATTTTTTCTGTCAATAATCGCAGTACTTGAATATCCTTCCAGCAGGGGTATGGATATCACCTGGCCTCCCCTGGAGCTCACTTCACGGTGTCCCACAATATCTTCCATTTTATAGTCACCACCCTTGACCAGTATATCAGGCTCAAGGGTAATAATCATATCCATGGGCGTATCTTCCTCAAAAACAATAATGTAATCTACAAAGGCCAGTGCTCCAAGCACTTCTGCCCTCGACTCCTGACTGTTGACCGGTCTGTCGGGTCCCTTGAGCTTGGTGACCGATGCATCGCTGTTAAGCCCCACAACCAGCAAATCGCCCAGCTCCCTGGCCCTGGAGAGTAAGTATATATGGCCCCTATGTAGAATGTCAAAACAACCATTGGTGAAAACGATTTTATTTTCACTTCTGAATGCGGGGCCAAACAGTTTGGAGGCGTCATCCAGGGTGATGGTCTTTTGTATGATCTGTTCGTAGGTGAGCATTTCAGGATTCGTGTTTACTTGAATTGATTTTTTTTCGGGAGAGCATCAACAAGGTATAAGAAGTGGCTCCCAGGAGTATGGTGAGCAGAGAGTTTGATTCATGAGCCAGGATGGCGTAAGCGCTTCCGGTCTCCAGCGAGAAATCGTAGACAAACATCAATCCCCTGGAGGTGATCCAGTGATAGGCTCCAAAACCGGCTGTTACTGGAGCCGACATGCCCAGTCCGCCTATCACCAGTAAAAACATGCCATCGATAAAGCTTAGTCCGGAGAGCTCTTCAAGTGCAAAGACTACCACCCAGGTCATCAGGATATAGAGAAACCAGATGAACACGGAGTGGAATAAGAACTCCCATTTTCGCTTCATACGGTAAATGGTCTTCAAACCATCCAGGATTCCTTTAAGAATCCCCTTGACTTTACGAAACAGGGAAAAGCGAGCCAGCTTCTTTCTGAACAGGTAAATGAGCAGAACGATAAGAATGAGAGATCCAACCACGATAACCCAAAACACCCAGGCTCCTCCGAAGATCTCTATAAATTTTTGTTGTATGGGCCGCATTACCTGTTCACCAAAAAAGGCCCCAAACTTGTCCATCCAGCTGAACAAAAGTATCAGCAGGATCAACATTAGCATCAACAGGTCCACCACCCGCTCAACAATCACGGTCCCAAAAAGTGAATCAACAGGAATTTTTTCCCGGTTTCCCAGTGTGACACACCTGGTGACCTCACCCAATCGTGGCAGGGCATAGTTGGAAAGGTAGCCTACCATCAGGGAATGATAGGTATTTTTGAAAGAAGGTTTGAAACCCAGGGGTTCAATAAGAAGCATCCACCTTCGCGCCCTGCTGAAAAAGGAGATGCAGGCAAATAAAAGAGAAAGACCGATCCACCAGAAATTGACTTTTTGAAGAGTTCTTGCGAGTTCATCAAATGCCACCCCCCTGAAGGCAAAATAAAGCAAGAGAATTCCAAGTGCCAGGAATGCGGCTATTTTCAGAATTTGAACTACGGTTTTTTTCAATGGAGAGATCAGTTTATCTTGTTGGAGGCGGTATCGGGAAAAATCAATACGGGTTTAAAGGATTTTGCCTCTTCGAACTCCATGGAAGCATAGGAGATGATTATAATAATATCTCCAACGGCAACTCTTCTGGCTGCAGGTCCGTTCAGGCAGATTTGCCCGGTTCCCCGCTGGCCGGTTATGACGTATGTTTCCAGACGCTCCCCATTGTTGATGTTGACTATCTGGACTTTCTCATTTTCAATGAGGTTAGCTGCATCCATCAGGTCCTCATCAATGGTAATGCTACCCACATAGTTCAGATCAGCCTCTGTGACTGTAACCCTGTGAATCTTCGATTTTACAACTTCTATATGCATGGCTGCTGACTTACTTCACAAATTTAATCAAAATTCAGATTATCTATTAACCTAACCTCCCCTAAAAGAACAGCCAAACAGGCCACTTTGTTCATCTCCTTGTCCCACTCATCAATCGACATAAGCCCCTTATCTTCAACAATTTCAAAGTATTCCAGATACAAATCACTTTGCTTTTTAAACTGAAGAATCACCCACTCTTTCACTTGAGAAGGATTTAGGGTCTCCATTTTCCCCCTGGCTTTTACCAGTGTTTCGTAAATAAAGGGTGCCAGTTTTCTCTCCTCTTTGTTTAACATTGTGTTCCTGGAACTCATGGCCAGACCATCTTTTTCTCTGACGATTGGACAGGGAACGATGGTCAAATCCAGCTCCATCATTTCTACAAGTCTGCGAATAATCACTAATTGTTGAAAGTCTTTCTGCCCAAAATAGGCACGGTGAGGATGAACCAGTAAAAATAGTTTGCTGACTATCTGAGCAACTCCATTGAAGTGGCCCTGCCGGTGCTTGCCCTCCATCACTTTATCAAGCCCACCCAGGTCAAAGATCTGCATATCCTCTTCCGGATACATTTCTTTTACAGAGGGAACAAATACAAGGTCTGCCTCCAGTTGTCGAAGTAGCTCCAGATCCTGATCCAGGGTTCTGGGATAATGGTCAAGGTCCGACTGATCATTAAACTGGGTGGGATTTACAAAGATGGTCACCACCACAAAATTATTTTCAGTTCTGGCCTTTTCAACAAGGGACATATGTCCCTGGTGGAGGGCCCCCATGGTGGGTACCAGGCCTATGGTTTTCCCCTCATTTTGTAATGTGAGAAGGTGCCCGGTAAGATCGGTTTTGGTTCTGTATACTATCATGCTACAGCTAAGAGAACAAAGATAGATAAAATGGTATCAATTTTTTTTAGTAAATTTGCATGATTTCTTTAACGAGGCTTGCATAATGGAGAGTAAAAAGGTATTATTTGTTTCTCAGGAGATTACACCCTATTTGCCTGAATCTGAACTTTCCTTAATCAGCAGAAAACTTCCCCAGGCCATACAGGAAACCGGAAAAGAAATCCGGACCTTTATGCCAAAGTACGGGACTATCAATGAGAGAAGGAACCAGTTGCACGAGGTCATCAGGCTGTCAGGGATGAACCTTATTATTGATGATACAGACCATCCCTTGATCATTAAGGTAGCCTCCATTCAGGCTGCCAGGATGCAGGTGTATTTCATTGATAATGAGGAGTATTTCCAAAGGAAAGATACTGTTGTTGATGCAAAGGGAGCGCACTTTAAGGACAATGATGAGCGCATGATTTTTTTCGCCCGTGGTGTATTGGAGACTGTTCGGAAACTGCGTTGGTCACCCGACCTGGTGCATTGTCACGGATGGTTTACTTCCCTGGTGCCACTTTATATTAAAAAAGCTTATCGTGAAGACCCGCTGTTCGCAGATTCAAAAGTGGTCTTCTCGTTCTATGATAATGGTTTTGATGAATCTCTGGATCCTTCTTTCTCGAAGAAAATCCTGGTAGATGGTGTTTCTGAGGAACATCTCTCCATGATTAAGAATCCGGGGTATGAAAATCTGGCCAACCTGGCAGCCACCTATTCGGATGGTCTGATCCAGGGAAGTGAGAACCTACCTGCTAAAGTTG
Source organism: Bacteroidota bacterium (assembly GCA_030592605.1). Classification (GTDB taxonomy): domain Bacteria; phylum Bacteroidota; class Bacteroidia; order Bacteroidales. The sequence goes on along the minus strand of JAUVIT010000160.1, from coordinate 246 downwards.
ACGAAATACTGAAGAAATCCGGGAAACCCTATTTGAATTATGCGAGTGAAGAGAAATATGTAGAGGAGTTTACCGTTTTCTATAACAGGATCATCAACGAATAAGATTATTTTTCAAATGAAGAAGAAGTTTAGGTGGCTGAGTGCGATCATGATCGGATTGATTGTTGGGCTTGCGTCTTGCGAATATAATGACAATGCACTGGGAACAGATGTACTCCCTCCCGGCGACAACGTGATTACATAT
>JAUVIT010000144.1 GCA_030592605.1 Bacteroidota bacterium | reverse complement strand
CACTACCAGTCAATCCGGCCATGCGGTTTTTCATCCTGGCCCACTCTGGATCCCATTTATCATCCCACGGAGCATTTACTGGAGGGAAGCTCAGAGGATGATGAGCAGATCGATCTGGCTAACCTAATAAGCGCTGAAAATTCTCCAGGTTTTTTCATTGGATACCATGCCTACCCCTATTATCCCGATTTCATAGTTCAGGATCCTAACTACCTTGCGGAATCTGATTCTCTGGGGCCCAATAATTACCTGGGCTATCTGAAGGACTTGAAGGCACATTACCAGGATATCCCGCTTATTATTGCTGAATTCGGCGTGCCATCAAGCTGGGGAAGCGGACACCTATCGCCTTCCGGCATGCACCACGGGGGTATATCAGAGGAAGAGCAGGGGGCATACAATATCAGGATGTTCGATAATATAGAGTCCTCTGGTTGTGCCGGTGGAGTACAGTTCTCCCTGATCGATGAGTGGTTCAAACAAACCTGGATCACAAATCCATTCTCAGATAAGCAGTACCGTTATTTGTGGCACAATCTCACTTCTCCGGAGCAGAGTTTTGGAATACTGGCCTATGCGCCTTCTCCGGAGACATTTACCGAGACAGGGGCTTACCCGGACAGTTCCATTACCAGCATCCAGGTTCATTCCGATTACACTTTTTTCAGAGTACGGGTTCATATGAAAACTGCCCAATACACTGAGGACACCCTGTGGGTGGCATTTGATACCTACGAATCAAATCTGGGAGAGTCTGTACTCCCCAACGGCCGGTCCATCGGGGTGGCGCCCGACACCCTTCGGGCCGAGTTCGTCCTTCAGATTCCCATGGAAGGAGACCTGGCCCAACTGTATGTACTCCCGAGCTATGATGTGTTTGGCATTAAAAAATTAGAAAGATTGGATACAGTTGTATCCACCTCCAGTGATACCGGTCTCTGGAATCCTGTAAAGTGGCAAACCAGCTATTTTTATAATAGTATACAGTATATTGGAGAACTGAATATCTCTACTTCGGAAGATCCCTACCAGTTTCTCAATGCAGTTACGCTATTTAATGACAGCGTGGAGATCCGGATCCCCTGGACCCTGATTAATTTCCCTGCGCCCACAGTAGGCAGGGCCATGCACTATGAGTCGCACATGGATGGACCAGACCTGGTGATCGACCGGAAGGATACCCTGAGCGACGGGATTGCCGTATCCATCCTGTTGCAGGATGAAATTTATCAGACCGGGAAGTATCAATGGAGCCCCTGGGATTATGAGAAGATTGTCAATGAGCCTCCCATCGAACGTAAAAAGCAGTCTTTCCACCATATGAAACAGATGTTGCCTCAATTCAATTCCCCACCCATCGGATTGGCCGATACCTTTCGTCTGACTACGGGGAACATACTTGAGCCGGGTCCTGAAGCGGGCTTGCTTCAGAACGATTTTGACATAGATGGAAACGAAATGCAGGTCCGGCTCCCCTTTGGGAGCAGCACCGAACATGGACAGCTGTTTCTCCATCCCGATGGCAGTTTTCTTTATGATCCTGATCCCGGATTCCTTGGAGATGATTTTTTCATGTACTACCTGGAGGATGGAGCTGAAAGCTCCACATTGGTTCCGGTTCACCTCCATGTGGGATATCCTTTGTCTGCAGAAGATGAGCTAAGCTCCAAGAGCTCCTCCATCTTTCCGAATCCCGGGAAGGACCGATTCTGCATTTCCATTCCGGAGCCATTCCAGGAAGCCAGTTTAAGAGTGTTGGATATGCTTGGAAAGGAAATTCTCTTCTTGCCACTTGAGGAGGCAAGTACCTGGGTAGATATTCAAAACACAAAACCGGGGATTTATCTATTCATTCTGTCCATTGACCAAAACCTGGAACAACATCGAATCATTATGCAGTAATTTGCGTAGAATATGATCAGTATATAATGAACATCCTTGTTTGTGAAGATAATGTAATGACGCTTAAAACTATTGAGTATTCTCTGAAGAAGGCGGGTTATGATGTATTTAAAGCGCTGGATGGATTCCAGGGGATCAGGATTCTTGGTGAAGAGAAGATTGACCTTGTTGTTACTGATATTAACATGCCATATACCAAGGGACTGGAGTTGATAAGGCATATCAACACAAAGATGGAAGCAAATATCCCTGTGATTGTGATCACTGGTATAACCAATGTTGAAACCAGGGAGCATGCTATGGAGCTTGGCGCCATGGGATATCTGACCAAGCCTTTTGATCCGAAGGTTATGGTGGATATGGTTAAGTCCTTATCAGGTAAGAATTGAAATGTAGATGCATAGATTAACCCTTATTATTACCCTTCTGGTCTTTTACCTGGTCCAAGCAAAGGCCCAGGATACTTTGTTTAAAAGTGAGCCTGAGAAGGAGTTTGCACAAATGCGCGAACTGGCAGCTGCAGGCGACTATAGTGATGCGAAACAGATCGGAAATATGCTCCTGGAGGAAAATGAAGCCTACCATGATGTGGCCCTCTACCTGGCCAGAATTCTTGGATGGGAATCCAATTTTGACTCGGCCTACATGCTTATTGACAGGGTTATTGCAATGGAACCCGGACTATATGAAGCATATGCCACATGTGTGGATCTGGCTTACTGGGAGAATAATCTGGAAAAGCTGGAGACCTGTGCGGGAAGTGCCACTGAGCTTGAGCCCGATTCGGCCGGAGTCTTTGACAGGTATGTGGTGGCCCTGCAGCAAGGTAAGTCCCTATCAGACCAATTGGAGCTATTTGGGTATTACTCCTACGACCATTTTTCAAAACCCTATGTGCGTAACTGGCATATGCTGACTGCCGGGGGAGAGATTCCTTTTAAATATGGGAAATTGATCCCCTCTGTGAATGGAGGATATATGGCGGGCGGCGCTTCGCCAGCTACCGATCTTCAGATTAACCTGGATGCTTATCTGAACCTGGGTAAAACGACATACGCCTTACTGGCTTATGGATTTTCACCCAATGGGGAACTTAACTACTTTCCCGGGCAGAGGGCAGCTGCGGAAGTGTGGCAGGCTCTTCCCAAGGGATTTGGAATTTCCGCCGGATTAAGGTATTTCTACTGGGATCAGAATTTTACCTTTCTCACCTTTTCGGCAGAGAAATATGCGGGGAACTACTGGTTTTCATTCAGAAACTATCTTTTTTTCAAGGATTACGGAGTTTCAGGGTCCTACTATCTGAGCGCGAGAAGATATTTTGATACCCGGTTCAACTACCTGACACTTACTCTGGGATATGGCACTGCGCCGGATGAACCTATAAGTGTAATTTCTGACCTTGAACGCTTGAACGCTGTCTCGGGCAGACTTGAATTCTCGAAAAAGCTTACTCCCGGAATCAGGGGGGTCGCCATGGTGGGCTATGCCTGGGAGGAGTATGCCGACCAGGAGTACCGGAGCAGGATTGATATGAGACTTGGAGCTTACTTTGTGATAAAAAAATGAGCCTGAAAGAGATATATCTGGGCCTGGCACTGGGTCTGATACTGGCATGCACAGGGGCCATGAACACTCATGCGCAGGAGGTGATCGATTCTCTGCCTTCCGACACTACCGTGGTGGATACTACCGCAAGCGCGCAGCAGCCGGGTGTGGTACTCTCCGAATATGCCAGAGGAATCATTACCCGCTTTGATAAATCACCTTTGATGGTGACCATTCTTTACATTGTGATCCTCTATTCCATCCTCACACTGATTACACTGCTGATCATCATTTTGCTTAACAGAAGAAGGATACAGCGTGAGGAGGTTTTGAATGAATACCTGCTGGAGAGGTACCAGCTCTTGTTGATGAATTACTTGTTTGATGAGGAGCATCAGGAACTGGCATTCCTGGAGTTGGATGAAGTGGCCGATAATCGCGTCAGTCGACAGGTACTGATCGATCAGATGATTGATCTGGCCGTAAATCTGAAGGGAGAGATAAAAGAAGAGATCCAGCACCTCTATATCCGGCTCGGGTTGAAAAGAGACTCCCTGGAGAAGGCTTACAGTCGCAAATGGCACCAAAATGTCAAAGGATTCCGTGAACTGGCTTTTATGAATATACGGGAAGCCAATGAGCAGATCATCAAGAGCGTGAATGCCAGCAACGAAATCCTGAGGATGGAGGCGCAGATCTCCATGGTGCGGCTCTCGGATGGGAATCCCTATGAATTTCTGGATGTGCTTGAGAAACCTCTTTCCCTCTGGGAACAGGTAACCCTGCATGAACTACAGATCCAGCATAACCTTCAAGTCCCTGACTTTAAACAATGGTTCAATTCAGATAATATTAGTGTGGTGATGTTCTCCCTGGAAATGGTGGCATGGTACAAGCAGCGGGGAGTGGGCAAGGAGATCCTGGAATTGTTTGAACATGAGAGTGAGCAGATTCGTCACACCTCCTATAAGGTATGTGGGGAGATAGGACTAAAAATGGCGCTTTCGGCCATGATCAAGAAATATCCTAAAGAAACCTTTAATAACAAGCTGGAGATATTACACTCCTTTACAAAGGTACCTGATGAGAAATATCTTAAATTCCTTAAATCGGTACTGGATACTGAGGAGGATGTTCAATTACAAATCGAGGCCACAAAAGCCATGGAAAATACCGGTGAGCCGGGCATCTCCATGTTGATCAAGCTAATGAAATCTAAATCGGAATATAAAAACTACCAGATCATCATCAGGCACGTACTGGATGGCCGGATCTACTAGCTATGGAAAGAGCATATGAAATATTGAAATATTTTGTACTAAACGGAGTATTTATCATTACTTCGCTAATCTTTACTACCTATCTGGTCCTTACAATTTTTTCGGCCATAACCCTGAGAAAATACCTGAGGAAGAACAGCTATGTGGATTATAACTCTATCGTGGCTTCACCCCTGGCTCCGTCTCTTTCCGTAATAGCACCTGCCTTCAATGAAAGTGAGACTATTATTGACAATATCAGGACACTGCTTTCGCTCTATTACAACAATTATGAAGTGATAGTGGTAAACGATGGCAGCAAGGACGATTCCCTGGAAAAAATTATCGCTGCCTATGAACTTGAGAAGGTAAACTACTATTTCGATTACCGGCTGCCCTGTAAGCGGATTCGCGGGGTTTATAAGTCACAAAACCGCTCCTTTAAAAAACTGACGGTAATTGATAAGAGCAATGGAGGAAAAGCCGATTCGCTGAATGCAGGTTTGAATGTATCCAGGAACGATTTGGTGGTAAGTATTGATGCAGACTCCATTATGGAGCCTGATGCTTTGTTAAAAATGGTTAAGCCCTTTATGGAGGCCAAGGAGAAGCGGGTGATTGGAGCAGGGGGAGTGATTCGGATTGCCAATTCATGTGAGATTTCCGATGGCCATATCCAGAAGATCAACCTGCCGAAGAAATTTTTGCCCCGTGCACAGGTTATGGAATATACCAGGGCCTTCCTGATGGGAAGAATGGCCTGGAGCGAATTGGACGGACTGCTGCTTATTTCAGGTGCACTTGGGATGTTCGACCGGGAGATCGTGATCAAGTCGGGCGGATACAGTACCAGCACGGTTGGGGAGGATATGGAGCTGGTAGTTCGCATCAGGAGGCATATGGCAGAGAATGGTCTTGACTATGATGTGGTCTATATTCCAGATCCACTTTGCTGGACCGAGGTGCCCTCTTCCGTTAAGGTGCTGGCCCGGCAGCGAAGCAGGTGGACCAGGGGAACCATGGAGACCCTGTTTAAACACCGGAAGCTCTTCTTTAACAGGAAATACGGTAAGTTGGGCTTGCTGGGTTATCCCTATTGGCTTGCTTTTGAGTACCTGGCACCCATCGTGGAGTT